>SLGU01000216.1 GCA_007136525.1 Desulfobacteraceae bacterium
GCCGGCGATCAGTCCGATCTTTTTCTCCGGGTTTTCCATTCTTCCCTGCCGGGGTTGTTTAACGGGTGATGCCCCGCTGGGTGCTTTTTATAAAATTGACGAAGTTTTTGACTTCCGGAAGATTTTCCACCTCCGCCAGAACCCGTTCGACCGCCTCGTTTACCGTTAGCCCGATCCGGAAAATGATCCGGTAAGCCCTTTTCAATTCGCTGATGGTATTCTCGGAAAACTGATGGCGCCGCAGCCCGACCTTGTTCAACCCGTGCAGGGTCGCCCGATCGCCCGCTGCAATCACGTAAGGGGGGATATCCTTGGTCAGGGCGGATTTGCCGCCGATATAGGCATATTCTCCGATCCGGACAAACTGGTGTACGGCCACCAGGCCGCCGATAATAACATGGTCGCCGATAGCGATATGCCCCGCAAGGGTTGCGTTGTTGGCCATAATCACCCCCTTGCCCGTCTTGCAGTCATGGGCGATATGGGTATAGGCCATCAGGAAATTGTCCTCACCGATCTCGGTGACCCCACCCCCGAATTCAGTACCCCGGTTCAGTGTGGCGAATTCCCGGATAACGGTATTGCGCCCGATTTTCAGGTACGTGACCTCCCCCTTGAAACGGACCGCCTGGGGCACCGTTCCCACGGATGCATACTGGAAAATATGGCAGTTCGGGCCGATATCCGTGTAGGAATCAATGGTGACGTGGGAGCCGATAACCGTTCCGGATGCAATATAGACGTTTTTATTGATAATGGAATATGGGCCCACGGTGACGTTTTCATCGATTTCGGCCTTTGGATCAATTATTGCTGTTGAATGAATCATCATTACCCCCCGATAATGGCCATGAGCCTGGCTTCAGCCACGTATTCGCCTTCCACGGCGGTCGTTGCCTTCATGATAATTGCACGGGACCGCCGGCGCACAATTTCAACTTCGTAAAAAAGCTGGTCTCCCGGGATAACGGGTTTCCGGAACCTTGCCCGGTCTATTCCGGAAAAACAGACTTTGCCGTGTTTTTCCATCGGCAGGGTTTCGAAAAACAGCAATGCACCGGCCTGCACCATCCCCTCGATGATCAATACACCCGGCATGACGGGGTTGCCAGGAAAATGCCCGGAAAAAAAAGGTTCGTTTATGGTGACGTTTTTCAGAGCCCGTATCCGCTCTCCCGGTGTTACCTCGAGCACCCTGTCAACCAGCAGAAAAGGGTAGCGATGGGGAAGGATCCGGCAAATGGTATCGATATCGTATTGTTTCGTCATGCCCCTGTCCCGTCATAGGCCGCCGAAGGCGACTGTTTATTCGTCCGCTGCAGGATCATCATTGTGGGCATCCATCCCTTTTTCCAGGGAACGGAGCCTTTTTTCCAGTTCAAAGATCTGCTTTTTCAGTTCAGGAAGCTGCGGAACCACCCGCTGCACCCGCAGCCACGTGCGGTGATCCATTCCCGGGGTTCCGGACACAACCCTGCCCGGCGCGATTGTCCGGACCACACCCGCCTGCGGCCCGATGATCGCGCCGTCACCGATCTGGAGGTGACCGCTGATGCCTGCCTGCCCGGCAATGGTTACATGGCTGCCGATGGTTGTGCTCCCGGCGATGCCGACCTGCGCCACGATGATGCTGTGGGCCCCGATACTCACATTATGGGCGATATGCACCATGTTGTCCGTCTTCGTCCCCTCCCCGATCAGGGTTCGGCCGAAGGTGGCGCGATCAATGGTATTGCCCGCGCCGATTTCCACGTCATCTTCGATCTCAACGATTCCGGTCTGCGGAATCTTGCGGTGCCGGACCCCTTCCGGCGTAAAACCAAATCCGTCGCTGCCGATGACCGTGCCCGGATGAACGATCACGCGCCTTCCGATAACGCATTGGTCCATAACGGTCACGTTTGGGAAAATCTCGGTGTCCGCACCGATACACACGCCGTCGCCGATGTATACGCCCGGATGGACAACCACCCGGTCGCCGATGGTGACGTTTTCCCCGATAACGGCGTTGCCCCCCACGACCACCGCTTCCCCGCAGTCAAAACCCCTTCCGATGATTGCTGCGCCGCTGATGCCCGATATGGACCGCTTCCGGGGGTTAAAAAGTTCCATTATCTTTGTAAAAGCCAGCCGGGGATGTTTGCACCGAATCAATGTTGCAGCGCACGGCGCGTCAAAGGATTCCGGCACCACCACGGCACCGGCCCGGCAATCCGCGAGTTTTTTCAGGATGGCGGGCTTGTCCGCAAAGGTAATGCTGTTCTCATCGGCATGCTCAAAAGCGGCGGCCCCGGAAATCGGTTTATCCGGATCACCTGCAACATCGCCGCCTATAAGCGACGCAATTTGAGAAACCGATACGGTTTTTGAGCAATCAGTCATCTAATGATATTCCGGATTTGCTGCTTACAACCTGCAACTAGAAGCCATCTCAAAATTCGGATTCCGGTTCATTCACCTGTTTGAATTTCGTTTTTTCGAAATCGAAATCGAAATCGCTATCGAAATCGGTTTTTTTAAATCCACAGAACACGACATCTTCCTTTTGAAATACAGCTACTTCCAAGCTCTTCATGTCCAAGTGACGTTTTCTTTTCTTTCGATTGCGATACCGATTTCGATTTCGATTTCGATTTCGATAATACAACAAACAGATTTGCAGCAAGCTAATTTTGAGATAAGTTCTATTAACTAATAACCATTAACTATTAACTCAAACCGTCTACAACTCCCCGTCAAACTGCTCATTGTACTCCCGGATCACCGTGTCCGTCATATCGAGTGCGGCCGGAAAATAAATAACCGCCCCCCGCTCGATAATCAGCATGTAGCCTTCCCGTTTGCCAATTGACTCGGCAATTTCCAGCACTTCATCCCTGAGCTGTTCGAGCATGGTGACTTCCATATCCCTGAACTCGGACTGGTACCTTTTCTGCATCGTCTGGAAATCATAGCGCCGGATTTCCAACTCCCGCTGCTGCTGCTCGCGGCGTTCCGCGCTCATTACCATGGAATCCCGCTGCAGCTGACGCATCATGGCCTCTATCTCTTCGCCCAATTTCATCAAATCGGACTCCATCGCGCGCCCTCTCTGCTGGATTCTCGCCTGCATCGCTTTTCCGGCCTCCGACTCAACCAGCACCTGCTGAAAATCGACAACCCCTATCCGCCCCACCTCGGCCGCAAAAGCGGACGTTGAAAGAACAAGCAGCCCGATCATAACCCAAGCGAATATACCTGCCACCCTTTTCATCGTTTCCCCTGTATTAATTAGAGATAATATCAAAAAATTCCACCAATGGAAAATTCCCACCTTCCGCTGGGCTCCCCTTTTCTCCGGTCAAGGATGTAACCCCTCTCCAAACGGATCGGCCCCAGCGGCGAGTACCAGCGAATGCCAAAACCGGCGCTTCTTCGCAGGTTATCCAGTTCGATGGGGTCATCCTTGGCATACACATCCCCGGTGTCATGAAAAAGAACGCCCATGAGCCCGGCCTGGGGGATCAGCGGAAAAATCAACTCGGCATTGAACAAAACAGACTTCTCACCGCCGACCGCCCTGCCTTCCTCGTCAAATACGGCAATCCCACGCCAGTTGAATCCGCGCATGGTATTGATGCCGCCCATATAAAATTTCTCATAATCCGGGAGCATCTTTCCGCCGGCTTCTCTAACATATCCGGTTTCCGCATTGATATAAAACACAAATTCCCAGAACAGCGGAAAATATCGTCCGAGTTCAAGTCTCACCTTGTGGAATCCGACGTTTCCACCCAACCCGGCAAACTGGTGGGTGATGCGATGCCTGGACCCCTCGGACGGATTGATCCTGCGATCCCGGGAGTCATACGTCAGACCCGTGGTAACGCTGCTTGTCTTGAAAACCCCCTCCTCGATGCGCGTCTCGTAAAAGGGGCTGACATTGCTGACCTCGCTGTAATCATAGCCATAGGCAATGGATGCCCGGGTGAAGTCGAAGACCGGGTATGAAAGCCGGAGCATGCCGCCCCTGGAATCCCTCTCGTATTCATCATAATCCCGCTCCCAGCGGTAAACGGATGCACCCGCTGAAAGGGGAATGTCAAACAGCCACGGCTCGGTAAAGGAAAAGGAGAATTGCTGGGAGCGGCTGCCCATCTGCCCGCGCAATTCCACGATCTGGCCCCGCCCCAGAAAATTCCGCTCCTCGATGGACGTCATGACATACAGCTTGTCAACGGCACTGTAACCGGCGCCGAAAGAAAAACTGCCCGTGGGTTTTTCCTCGACATCGATCAGGAGGTCCATCGTGTCAGGGGTTTCCCCCGGCACTGTCTGTATGGCTATATCTTCAAAGTAATCAAGCCGGTAAAGATTCCTCACAGACCGCCTGAGCCCGCTGGCGCTGTACAGTCCCTGTTCATGCACATGCAACTCCCGGCGGATGACCTTGTCCCGGGTTTTGGTATTGCCCGTAATCTGGATTTCATCAAAATGCACCGGCTGATTCCGACGGATATTGAAAACCAGGTCAATGGCATCCCGGTCCGGGTGCCTGCGCGTCTCCGGAAATATATCCGCCCGCGCATATCCCTGATCCGCATACAGATCCGTCAGGAGCAGAATATCGTCTCTCAGCACTTCCTGGTTGAAATAAGCCTCCTGGTTTATGGAAATCATTGCCATCATTTCTTCGCGCGGAACAATCAAATCTCCCTGAATATCCACGGAACCCAGCTCAAAACGCGGGCCCTCCTCGATCCGAATGGTTACATAGATCCAGTCGCCTTCAAATGTGATTTCCGGATCGGCCACCCTCGCCTCGGCATAACCCCTGGCGTAGTAAAAGGCTGACAGCCGCATGACATCCTGTTCCAGGACATCCGGTTTCAGCTCACCGGACCCCGTGATCCATGAGAAAAACCCCTTTGTTGATGTTTTTATTTGCTTTTTCAGGGTTTTATCGTCAAAACTGTGATTGCCCCGGATTTCGATCTCACGGATCCGCACCTTTTTGCCTTCATCGATCTCAAATTTGAGATCCCCCTGGTTGTTGGGGAGCTCCTCGACATGGTAGGAAACCGATACGTTGTGATAGTTCTTTTCCCTGTAAAGGGATTCGATTCTCCGGACATTTCTGTTGATCCGGTAAATGTTGAGTATGGAACCGGTTGAAATGTCGATCTGATCCATGAGGTCATCATCTTTGTATGCCCGGTTTCCGGAAAAGGTTATTTCCCTCACGGTGGGTTTCTCCCTTACCCTGAAAATGACCCGTTTCCCCTCGTCCGCCGGCTCGGAAAGCACCTGGACATCGTCGAAATACCCCATTTTATAAATCGCTTGCAGATCCGCGGACAAAGCGGTTTCATCATAGACATCACCCGGTCGGGTCCGCAAAACCCGCTCAATAGCGGCATCTTCAATGCGCTGGTTGCCCTCTATGACAACGGCCGTAACACTTTCGGCCTGGGATGCAGCCGCGTGCGGCAGTACCAATGCCATGCCAATCACAACAATCAATCCAATCCGGAAAAACATAAATTTTCGCCTGTTCACTATTTTCAGTGTTGCGCAGGAAAGCGGTCTTTGCACCGCGGGAATACCGTTTGCATTTTTTGGGTTATACTCAGGGCCTCAGCCAGAATCCAGCAAAAAACGGCTTCAGGCCGGATTTTATTCGCTATCCTGTTCAATATCCACGAGCTTTCCATCCCGTATGGTCATACATCGCTGCATGCACCGGGCCAGCTTCATGTTATGGGTGACAACCACCATGGTCATCTGCATTTCCCTGTTGAGCTGCATTAAAAAATCATGAACCTGGATGGAGTTTCGGATATCAAGGTTGCCCGTCGGTTCATCGGCTAACAGTACCGGCGGGTTCATGACAAGTGCGCGGGCCAGGGCAACCCGCTGCTGCTCCCCGCCGGACAGGTCATTGACCCGATGGGAAAGTCGGTCTTTCAAACCGACACGAACCAGGATCGCTTCAGCCGCCGGCCGGATGCTTTTTTTCGCCATTCCGGCGATCAGACCCGGCATCATGACATTTTCAAGGGCCGTAAATTCGGCAAGCAGGTAATGGAACTGAAAAACGAACCCGATGGTCGTGTTCCTGAAATGCGCCAACTGCTTCTTGTCCATGTCAAAAACATCTTGCCCCCTGAAAAAAAACCGCCCGCTGTCCGGCCGGTCCAGTGTTCCCAGGATATGCAGCAGCGTCGATTTGCCAAGCCCCGATTCGCCCACGACCGAGATCGACTCCCCCTGGTTTATGGAAAGCGAGGCATCGCTGAGTATCTGTATGGGGCTGCTGTTATATTCAAATCCCTTGGAAATGCCCGTCAGGCGAATCAGCGGCTCCCCTGCGGGGCCGTTCCCTGCCGGTTCCCGGTGCCGGTCCTGCCTGGGCGTATATCCGGTATTATCCATAACGGATCGCCTCCACGGGGTTCAGCCGCGACGCCTTGTGCGCCGGATACAGGGTGGCCAGAAAACAGATCACCATCGCGGCCCCGATAATGGTGGCAATATCAAAAAACTCGAGCTGCACCGGAAGAGAAGTGAAATAATACACGTCTCCGGGCAGCTCAATGAATTTATAGTGCTTCAGCAGAAGGCTTCCCGCGACACCCAGAACGGTTCCCAGACATGTACCGATAACGCCGATGATCATTCCTTTAAACACGAATATCTTCCGGATGCTGGCATCGGTCGCCCCCATGGCTTTCAAAATGGCGATATCCTTGGTCTTGCTCATGACCAGCATAATCAGCGTGCTGGCGATATTGAACGCCGCAACAA
>SLGU01000096.1 GCA_007136525.1 Desulfobacteraceae bacterium
CCTGGCTTCAAACCTTGTTGATGAATCCGTAAAAAGTCGTTTTCAGACGGCCTTGTAAAAAGGTCAAGATCCAGGCGCGAGCAATTTTTGAAGAATTGATAGTACCTGTCCGTACGTGAGATTCTTCAAAAATTGCTCGCAACGCAGATATTGAGTTTTTTACAAAGCCGTCAAACCTTGGTATGGCCGAAGGTCCAGCTACCCTCGGCCTGATCAAAGGCCATGTCCTGGAACACGTTGGGGAAATGGGCTTTGCAGATTTCTGCGATTTTTCCCGTGACAATGCGGATTTCCTCTTCCGCATGGGGGGACGTGCGCATTTCAATGATGTGCCGCCATGACCGGAGGTTGCCCGTCACCATGATGGTGGTCCCGAGTCCGATCGGGGCTACCCGCCGGAACATGGATGTTAACTGTTTTTTTGTCGTGAAATCAGTCAGATCTGCCATGCCGAAAATGGCGGAGAGTTCTTTTTGCGTGTTTTCGAGAAAATCAACGACTTCTTCGATCTTTTTCCTGGCCTTTTCATTTGCCCGGGCGGAATCAGGCACCCAGAACGGGATGTCGTCCAGGCGAACGTAGCGGAGGCTTTCCTGGCTGTAGGCCATCCCGGCCCGGTGCCGGACAAGCTCGTGGGTGAACACGCGCGATACGTTGCGGCATATGAACGTCAGGCAGGCGTGCTCAAGGACCGAGCCGTGTCCGCTCTTGAGCACATTGCCGATGTAGGCATCATTGCCCTGTCTTACGGTTGTGACGTTGGGATTGGTGGCTTCAGGCTTTTCCGGATCATATGGCTGCCAGCTCCGGTAGCACATTCTTCCGGCGGCTTCGACCAGATTTTCAGCGTCCGAAACACCCGGGTCGGGTTTCCAGTCCGGATTGCCGATATCGCGGAGATAAGCGTTCAGCCCGTCAGGTTCAAGCATGGTTTTTGCCACCAGGTACACTTTCGGCTCTTCGATCGGTCGCATGAATATCCTCCCGTTGGGTTTAAAAAGTTGCTGGCAAATGGATAATCGGGGTTATTCCGGTTTCACGCATTCTTCTTCCGGAATGTTCGCCAGCATTTTCAGCCATGCCTTCATGACTGCGTGGAGCAGCGTTGCCAGGGGAATCGCCAGGAAAAGTCCCCAAATCCCCCATAATCCGCCAAAAAGAAGCACCGCCACGATAATGGCGACCGGGTGCAGGTTCACCACCTCTGAAAGAAGCAGCGGAACAAGGATGTTTCCATCGACAACCTGGATAATGCCGTATGCGATTATGACATACAGGAATTCGGCCCCGATTCCCCATTGGAAAAACGCCACGAGGGCAATGGGGATGGTCATAACGGTTGCGCCGATATAGGGGACAAGTACGGATATGCCGACGAAAAAGGACAGCAGCATGGCATAGTTCAACTCCAGCAGCAAAAAGGTGATGAACGTGGCAACCCATACGATCAGGATCTCGAGCATTTTGCCCCGCACGAAATTTGCCACCTGCATGTTGGCCTCTTTCCAGACTTCCGTAGACAGCTCCAGGTTTTTGGGCAGCAGTTTGAACCCCCATGCCAGGATCAGATGTTTATCCTTGAGAAAGAACAGCACCAGAAAAGGGACCAGCACCAGGTAAACGATCAGCATTATCAGGTTGCGCAGGGATGCGACGGTAAACATCAGGAGGTTCTGACCCGCCCGCGTCAGCTCGGTGCGGATGCCGTCGATGAGCTGGCGTATCTGCGCTTCGGAAACAAATTCCGGATACCGTTCGGGAAGCAGGAGCAGATGTTTCTGGGCATTGGAGATATATGCGGGCAGGTCGCCGAGAAGCTGGCCGATCTGCTTGGACATCAGGGGGAAAATGCCGATAACCAGCAGCAGCAGGATGGCGATAAAGAGCAAAAAAGTAAAGGCAACGGCGACGATTCGGGGAATGCGGATGGCCGTTAGTCGCGAGACAAAGCCCTCAAGCACGTACGCGATGATAAGGGCCAGAAAAACCGGCTGAAGCATGCCGCCCAGCAGAATAACGACAAGGAATCCGCCAATAAGGATGAGCCAGAGGGTTATTACCTGGGGGTTGGAGAAATACCGGTTAAACCAGTCCTGAAGCATGTTGATCATGTGCGTTGCCTCAACGGTCCTGCGGGCATACCGTTATTGTCATATGTGATCATAGAGCCAGTTTTCAAGATCAGTGATCACCTGCTGCCGAAAAGCATCTCTTTCATTGCATATCTCGTGGCAGGCGGCATCGTAAAGCCGGTCGGAAACCCTGCCGCCATGCGCCTGTACTTCCCGGCAAAAAAGATTCCGGCCTCAAGTGTTCGCGCCTGGGTTGCGGGTCCGTGTTCTCCCCGTTACGGTAGGCTGATCTGCCGTAATAATATTATGTCATTATCAATAGGCACGAACAATGATAAAAGGCGAGAAACGAAACGCTTGAAAGTAATCGAAGAAACAATATCAGCTTTTTTTGCAATCTGCAAATGGAAGTTTGGGCTGAAAAAAAGAGGGAAAAAGGGAAAAATGCCGGGCATGCAAGAGAAGCGAGGCCTTCTTTGATCATGCCCGGCATCAGGTCCTGCCGAACGGGTATTGCGGGGTCCCGGGGAGACAATGGCCTTCTGTCCCCGGGAGGCTGCGGCAGCGGGTTGGCATTTTCCAACCCGGCCGCGGTTAAGCGTTATGTTTGCCGATAATGCCGATACTGCATATGTTCTGGAAGGGGAAGCCCCCGAGGTTGTGCGTCATTCCCAACTTCGGACTTTCTATCTGGCGTTCGCCCGCCCGCCCGTGCAGCTGCAGATACATTTCATAGAGCATGCGCAGGCCGGATGCACCAATGGGGTGTCCGAAACATTTGAGCCCGCCGTCCACCTGGGCGGGAAGGCCGCCGTCCCGGTCGTAAAAGCCGTCCATGATGTCCTTGATGGCCTTGCCGCGCTCCGAAATATGAAGGTCTTCGTAAGTCACGAGTTCGGTTATGGAGAAGCAGTCGTGCAATTCCATCATGGAGATTTCTTCTCTCGGATTTTCCACGCCTGCTTCCTTGTAGGCCTCGATGCTGCACTTGGTGGTGGTGACAAAGTGGTCCCCGTCCCAGCTGTCATAGGCGCTTTCCTCTCCGCTGCTCAGCGCGAGTTGAAGCGCCTTGACCGTGACAAAATCCTTTTTCCCCATTTTTCTCGCCATTTCAGGTGTCGTGACAATGGCGCAGGCGGAACCGTCGCTGACCCCGCAGCAGTCAAAAAGACCGAGGGGATGGGCGATAATCGGGGACGCCATAACCTGGTCGACCGTCACTTTTTTCCGGAGATGGGCTTTGGGGTTGAGCGATCCATTGTCATGGCTTTTTGCGGAAATGTGGGCCATGGCCCGCTTGAGGTCTTCATCTTTGATCCGGTACTTGGCGGCATAGGCCGACGCCAGCTGGGCAAAGGAGCCCGGTGCGGTCAGGTTGGGCCACCACTGCCACAAAAGGCTCCCGGTATTGGAGCCGCCACCGGGAAGACCGCCATATCCCGTGTCTTTCAGCTTCTCAACGCCGAGCGCCAGGCAGATGTCATAGGCCCCTGATGCGACCGCATAACAGGCGCCCCGAAACGCCTCCGTCCCGGTGGCGCAGTAGTTTTCCACCCGGGTAACCGGAATTTTCTGCAGGCGCAGCGTGGTTGCCAGCGGCATGGCGGTCTTGCCGACGTTTACTTCGTCCATGCATGTCCCAAACCAGGCCGCCTGGATTTCTTTTTCTTCGATTCCGGCATCGGCAACGCATTCCTCGAATGCTTCCAGCATCAGCTCCTCGGCGCCGACGTCCCATCTCTCACCAAAACGGGTGCAACCCATGCCGATGATCGCCACTTTATCCTTTATCCCTGTAGCCATTGTATTCCTCCCGGCTTTTATGATGTCAGTTTTACGTTTTAAATTTAAAGCTTTCCGGTTTTCAGTCAGCCGGCTGATGAAACCCATCGGCCGGCGAAATGCCGTACTACCTCATTTTAAACAGCTTTCCGATGAGTTGGGACTTCATCACATCACCGGCTATCTTGAGCTTGCCGGATGTGAAAGCGGCCATGGGGTCCAGTTTCCCGGAAATCATGTCAATAAAGTCATTGTCCGATATTTTCAGCGTGCAGGTCGGTTTTTCGGCAACGCCCGCATCAATGGTACACGCGCCGCCGGAAACAGTGACAGACCAGTCGCCGCCGCCAGGGCCGGAAATGGCGTACTGAAAGACAACATCGACCCCTTTGGCGGCATCCGGGTTGAACGCTTCCGGCATTTTTTCGAAGATTTCGGCAACCGAAGGCCCAGAGGCCGCATCCGCTCCAGCTCCCTTTTTATCGGTTTCTTCAGGGGGGACCAGCATTGCGAACATGGCGCTGTTGAGGTCATCCATCTCCTTTGCGCCGGACATGTCGTTTATGGCTTCAAAATTGGCGCTGATGTCTTCCGGCGTGGGCGGCGCATCGTCTTTGCCGAGCTTGACGCCCTTGCCGGTCAAAACGGCCGCCCGGTTGAAATATCCCATGCCCGTGTTGAAAATGCCGCCGGATTCCTCGCAGGCCTCGCTGGACAGGTAGAGCGCCATGGGAACGACGAATTCCGGTTTCATTTTTTCAAAAATGTCGGGGGGCATGATGTCTTCGGTCAGCCGGGAGGCGGCCAGCGGTGCGATGGTGTTGACCTTGATGTTGTATTTTTTCCCCTCCAGCTTGATCGTGTTGGCCAGCCCCACAAGGGCCATTTTTGCAGCCGAGTAGTTGGTCTGCCCGAAGTTGCCGTACAGGCCGGCAGCCGATGTGGTCATCACGATTCGGCCGTAGCCGTTTTCGCGCATCACCGCAAATGCGGGGCGGGTTACGTTGTAGGCGCCGTTGAGGTGAACAGCCAGGACCGCATTCCAGTTTTCCGGTTCCATCTTGATGAAGCTTTTGTCCCTCAGGATGCCGGCATTGTTAATCAGGATGTCAACCTTGCCAAACGTGTCCACGGCGGTTTTGACGATGTTTTCACCGCCTTCGGGCGTGGCCACGTTGTCGTAGTTGGCAACTGCCTTTCCGCCGGCCGCCAGGATCTCATCGACCACCTTCTGGGCCGGGGTGGCTGAGCCCGCGCCGGAGCCGTCCCTTGCGCCGCCCAGGTCGTTGACCACAACCGCGGCCCCCCGCCTGGCCAATTCAAGGGCATAGGCCTTGCCAAGCCCGCCCCCCGCACCGGTGACAATGGCAACCTGCATGTCAAAGCGGATTTTGGAGAGTTCCTCAGCGGCCCCGGGGATGGGTGCGGCTTTCCAGAAGTAATTCACAAACCCGCGGTTTTTGTCCTCGGTGCGCTTTCGAAAGACCATTTTTACGGGCAAACCGACCTTGATCTCATCGAGCTTGCAGTCGGTGAAGTCTGCATTGAAACGACCGCCCCCCTCGAACTGGACCATGCCGTAGATATGGGGCGGGTCAAGGGACACGGCGAGCAGGTCACCGGTAAACGTCCTGACCCTGGCCGGTATTTCCGAGTATTCGTAGTCTTCCTGCGAGCGTTTTGCCAGGCAGTCCGGGTTCACGCATACCTGGGTTTTGGGAAATTGCGGCGTGCCGCAGGCGGTGCACTTTCCGCCCACAAGCCCCAGGATCATATGGCGCCTGCGGTACAGGGTGGTCATGGCGGTCTGGGTTTCGGATTCCGCGCGTATACCCATGTCCGGGTTGATCAGATCTCTGAAAACCAGGAACTTGGAATAGTTGTCAATGGCTTCCTTGTTTTCGACGGTATTTTTGAACGGCTTGCGTTCGTTGATTTTGACGATGTTTTCCGTCACCTGGAAATACATGGCGTTGCACCCCTGGCCGAAACCCGCCAGCACGATCCGGTCCCCGGGTTTGGCATCGTCCAGCGCCATGGCCATCATCAACAATGGATGGGCGCAGCCGGTTTCCCCGCACACTTCATGGAGCGTGTCCACGGCCTTGTCTCCGGCACCCAGTGTTTTGGAGATTTTCTTGTGTTCGGCCTTGAAGAAGCAGGGAAAAACCAGCTTGTCCACATCGTCCATGGTGATATTGAGCTTTTCAAAAAGGCCGTTTATGGCTTTGGGAATGATTTTCGAATATCCCTCATCGCGTATCCACCGTTCTTCCCATGTGTAGTCGAAGCGGTGGCGGACCCCCCGGTAATGGCCGACGAAATCATCGGAAAGGGTGTATGCGCCTTTGAATTCGGCGATGACATCGGTGTCGCCCACCATAAAGGATGCCGCCCCGTCGCCGAACCACATTTCATAAAACCCCGCGGGGCGCGTCTCCCGCTTGTCGGATGCGGTCACCAGGATGTTCTTGCGGTCCCCCCCTTTTGCGGTTTCCAGCGCGGCCAGCAGGGCCGTGGTCCCGGCCTTCTGGGAAGATGTGAAATCCGATGAGAGGATATCGCTTTTAAGGTTCAAAGCGGTTGCCACGATGCCGGCGTTCTGGCGGTCTGCAAAGGGCAGCGTGGTGGAGGCCAGGAACATGGCGTCCACCTTTTTTCTGTCCCTGTTTTCAAGGCAACTGCGGGAGGCCTCCACGGACATGGTGATGGAATCTTCGTCCCAGTTGCACATGGAGCGGGTTCCCTGGGCGACCATCACGATGGCGGGGGCAAACCATCCCATGGACTGGTAAATGGCCGATCGATTGAGCCTGA
>SLGU01000233.1 GCA_007136525.1 Desulfobacteraceae bacterium
AATCAGTGTCATCCGCGTTCCACCAAAGAATTGAAAAAATACAATGAGCCTGAAAGTGAGCCTGTAAATAAAAGACAAAAAATAACAAACAAAGAACAACAAACAAAGAACACCGAAGGCAAACATTTACCCCTGTGGAAGCACGAAGTGAATATTCCAGCAGGGAGAAACAACGAACAACGAACAACGAACAAGAAACAAAGAATAACCCCATGCTTTTCCCTAAATTTGCACCCGATTTCCCCCGCATCAGCCCAACCTTAAAATGGGACTGAATGGGCGAAGCTGTGCGAATTAACTCCACAGATGAACACAGATTCTTTTCACAGATGAACCCAGATTAAGGTATACACAAACAAGGAACAACAAACAAGAAAAAAAGAACACCGAAGGAAAACAACGAACAAAGAACAAGGAACAAAAAGCAACAAACAAAAAGAATTCATGAATTTAGCAAGCATAATCGAGTTAGGTGAAGGACAGTTTGCAGAATTCAAAGAATCATTGGATAAAAACTTTCAGAAAGAACTGGTTGCCTTTGCAAATGCCTCGGGTGGCACAATTTATTTAGGTATCACCGACACGGGTAAAATAAAAGGAATAGAGATAATCAACCGTTTGAAATCACAGATACAAGATATAGCCTACAATTGCGATCCTTCAATCCTTATCAATCTTAAACAAATCGACAATGTATTAGCAATAGAAGTTCCTGAAGGCAAGAACAAACCCTATTCCTCATCAGCAGGTTTCTTTATGCGCATGGGCGCCAATTCTCAGAAAATGACCCGGAATCAAATTCTTGAACTTGCCATTAAGACAGGAAAAGTAAGATACGACGAGCAAATCTGTGATAACTTTGACTGGAATGATTTTGATGAGGAAAAGTTTACTTACTATCTTAAATTGGCCGGAATTTCCTACAACTTGTCAAAGGTTGAAATTTTACGAAACCTGCGCGTATTAACAGATTATGGTATGACCAACGCAGGTGTGCTTTACTTTGCCAGGCAACCTTACAAATATGTTATAAGCTCAAAAATCAGATGTATTCATTTCAATGATGATGACCGCATCGATATCCTTGATAAAAAAGAAGTCGATAGAGGTATAATCGGAAATATTGAATATGCAGTAGCTTATTTGAAAGAAAGGGTACCGGTTCGATTTGAAATAAAAGAACTAGAGCGTAAAGAGTTTCCAGAATATCCCTTTGAGGCTTATAGAGAAGCTATTGTTAACAGCATCATCCACTTTGATTATTTCCTGGGCGACACCATCGCAATCGAAAAACTAAAACACAGTATTGTAATTAACAACAAAGGAGAACTCCTGTTTCCCAAGAACGAGTTTGGTAAAAAGAGCGAAGCTCGAAACCGTTTGCTTGTGGATTTGCTGGCCAGAACCAACTTCATGGAAAAAGCGGGGACAGGGATTAAAAGAGTAACCAATGCCTGTGTTGAAAATGGGAATAAAGTTCATTTCGAATTTTCCGATTCTTTCTGGGTAACAATCCAAACTAATAACATTCATGTCGTAGATGATGTCGTAGATAATGTCGTAGATAATGTCGTAGATCAAAGGCTTAAAAGAATTATTGAACTTATTAAGGGCAACAGGGAAATTTCCGCATCACAAATTGCAAAAACTCTTAATATATCCACAAGAACGGCACAAAGAGACATTGAAAGATTAAAACATAAAAATGCAATACAAAGGATTGGTTCAGAAAAAAGTGGATATTGGCAAATAATTAATCTAGTAAATTGATGTATCCTCAAAATATTTTTCACTGTAAATAAGCGAGACACGTTAAGAATACAACGAACAACGAACAACGAAGGAAAACAAAGAATAAAAAACAACGAACACCGAAGGCAAACAACGAACAAAGAACAAGGAACAAGGAACAATGCACGATGGTGCAATAATAATATATCAGGCTTCTGATCAGGCTTTACAGCTGGAGGTAAGAATTGAAGATAATTCTGTTTGGCTTACTCAGGCGCAAATGTCGGAACTATTTCTTACCACAAGGAATAACATTACCCTGCACATAGGCAATATTTTTAAGGAAAAAGAATTAGTCAGAAGTTCAGTATGTAAGGATTCCTTACTTACTGCTCAGGATGGCAAAAGATATAAAACAAAGCTGTATAACCTTGATGTAATAATCTCAGTAGGATACCGGGTCAAATCCCTGAGAGGTACTCAGTTTCGAATTTGGGCAACCAACGTGCTTCGAGATTATTTATTGAAAGGGCATGCCATAAATTACAGAGTTGAGAAAATTGAACAAAAACTCGTTGAACACGATCAAAAGTTCGATTTGCTCATCACCAATCTACCCCCCAATCAAGGTATCTTTTTCGACGGCCAAATTTTCGATGCATACACATTTGTTTCTGACCTTGTAAAATCGGCTGTAACCTCAATAATACTATTAGACAATTACATCGATGATAGTGTTTTGCTAATGTTATCCAAACGACATGCAGGAGTAAAAGCTACAATTTACACCCAACATATCTCAAAACAGCTTAAACTCGACCTTGAAAAGCTTAATGCGCAATATGAGCATATTGAAATAAAAGTATTCAAAAAATCACACGACCGTTTCCTTATTATCGACAACCACAAAGTCTATCACATCGGCGCATCCTTAAAAGACTTAGGTAAGAAATGGTTCGCCTTTTCACTTATCAATATTAACCCCGAAGATATCCTGAAAAGAATTGTTCACAAATAGACTCAAATTAAACCCAATTACCACAAAGCAAAACCTTCAACCCCAAAGCATAATTCAATAATTTGAGAAAATTTGTGCAGCAATTTGTGCGAATTTGCGGATAAACAAAGAACAAAGAACAAAAGAACTCCACAGATGCACACAGATTCTTTTCACAGATGCACTCAGATGAAGGCATACAAAAACAACGAACAAAGAATAAAGCACAACGAACAAAGAACAACGAACAACAAAAAAAAAAAAAAAAAATGACAACAGGTAGAATTGTAATATATCATGCAGATAACCTACCTGATTTTCAAATTGAGGTTAGAATAAAGGATGATACAGTTTGGCTAAATCGCAATCAACTTGCAGCATTATTTGATAGAGATGTAAAAACAGTAGTGCTTTTAACAACAAGATTTTAAGCCTTCAATTAATTAATCAAAAAATAATAATTACTATCTTTACAACTCCAGCAATCATATTTAAATGTTTATTGCTTTTGTTCTGGTTGCTGTCAATTTGAAATCTTTTAGTCATGAATAAAGTCCAACTAGAAAGCAAATCTGAAAATAAATGGCTTTCACCTGATTCCATCCTTACCTACTATGAGTTTAAAGAAGGAATTAAAAAGGCTGAGGAAGGCCCCTTTCATTCCGTACAGCAATCCATGAAAAACTTTGAACTTTGGATAAAAAACAAAGAAAAGAAGTAATTGTATCTTCATACTTTGATCAGGATATCATTGATGTATATAATCAAGGCGAAGAGCTTTTTGGCACTGTTGCTGCAAAAAGCTTTATAGCTGATATTTACAGCAGAGTTTGGAGTCTTGACCAAATGTATCTGCTTCATCCGGAGTGCAGACATTTGCCTACAAAAAGAAAAATGTACCGAAATATTATTTTAGGATCTTACCTGATAATATACAGGGTAACAAAAGAATCAATTAAGGTGCTCAGAATACTACATTCGCATTCCAGCATAACAAAGATCAAGGGAGCCCGTAAAGCAGATGATTAAAAACAAACCACGTCGGTATATCCACCAGATGTAATCCAATAATTTGAGCAAATTTGTGCAATAATTTGTGCGAATTTGTGCATAAAGCATCTCGTCTAGGGCCGATACACGGCAACAAACAACGAACAAGGAACAACGAACAACAAACAACGCAGGCAAACATTTACCCTGTGGAATCACAAAGTGAATATTCCAGCAGGGACAAACAACGAACAAAGAACAACAAACAAGGAACAACGAAGGCAAACAACAAACAACGGACAAAAATTTAATCCAAATTAAGTAAACAACGATTTTTGGACTTACAAAATATACATAAACTTATTGAACAGGGAGAGGGCATTTCTGTAGAGTTTAAGCGCGGTAAAAATGAACTGCCTTCCAATCTCTTTGAAACGATTTGTGCATTTCTCAACCGAAATGGAGGACACATACTGATTGGGGTTAATGATAATAAAACGTTGGAAGGTATTAATCCCGAAAAAGCAGAAACGTTTTGCAAGAATATCACAAACCTGAGCAACAACCCTCAGAAGTTAGCCCCCTCTTTTTTGTTGACAGCAACTCAATTTGAATTACACGATAAGACACTTCTACATATTTATGTACCCATTTCATCTGTTTATAATTTGATTAAATAGGTCAGATGGAGCTCACCAACAATAACCGACACAAGTGTTTTAGAGTTCCTGCGAAATTATAATCATCTGCATGTGTATCAAAATTTTTGTCATGGTTCGGTTCATCACAGGTTCACAGAACCAATGGGAAAATTTATGATAGGAGTGAAGACGGGGATTTTGAGTTAAAAACAGATGAACAGATCAAGAAACTTTACAATAGGAAATCAATTCTTTACACGGAAAACCAGATTTACCCCTATTTAACCGAAGAGCATTTTGTTAAAGGGATTGTAGAGAGGACCCGAAGAATGATCAAAAACAACCGACCCGATCATCCCTGGAACGATTTAAGTAATAAGGATTTCTTTGTCACTACCGGGCTGTACCGTACCGACCTGATAAGCGGCAAGGAAGGATTTACCATGACATCGCTTTTGCTTTTTGGCAGGGATGAGGTTATTCAGAGTGCCATACCCCATTATAAAGTGGATGCGTTGCTGCGTCGCCACGATCTCGACAGATACGATGACCGAGAAAACATCAGGTGCAACCTAATCGAGGCTTATGATAAGCTGATCAATTTTGTAGCAAAACACCTTCCCGATAAATTCTACCTCGAAGGCGATCAACGCATTTCGCTCAGGGAGAAAATCTTCCGTGAGATTATAGCAAATATGCTAATACACCGCGAATACAGCAATGCATATCCTTCCATGTTTGTGATTTACAAGGATAGGGTCGAAACTAAAAACGCAAATAAACCTGTTTTTGTTGGTCAACTTTTGCCCGGAAAATTCGAACCTTTCCCCAAAAATCCAAACATTGCCCAAATATTTACGCAGATGGGCCGCTCCGAAGAATTAGGCACAGGAGTTAAGAATGTGTTTAAATATTCTAAGGTTTATTCGGGAAGCGATCAAATTTCTTTTGAAGAAAACGATGTATTTATTACAAAAGTACCTTTAAGCTATGAGGGAGTAAATGAGGGAGTAAATGAGGGAGTAAATGAGGGAGTAAATGAACTATTAACCCTTATTGCTAAAAACCCGGGTATGAGAACCCCATTTTTTCAGGAACAGTTAAATGTTCCGGTTAAAACCATTGAACGTTGGCTGAAGCGCTTAAAAGATAATGGCGATGTTCATTTCAAAGGAGCTGCTAAAACAGGGGGTTATTGGAAATCATAACAAGTTTTGATGAAAACCAACAGGGACAAACATAAACATAGATAACGCATGTTTACACAGAAAAAATCTGCGCCGTGGCTCGGCCTTAGACGAGATCATCAGCGTTCTAATTAACATGTCATACCTACATCAACATATCACCGAAAAAATTATAAAGTGCTATTATCAGGTCTATAACACACTTGGCTATAGGTTCCTCGAAAAAGTCTATCACAACGCCATGCTTATCGAATTGAGAAAAGATGGGTTGCAGGCACAAAGCGAGGTGCCGACCAAAGTATTTTATGATGGGCAAAAAGTTGGCAATTACACGGCAGATATAATTGTTGAAGAATCTGTGATCGTGGAATTAAAAGCCAAAGAGGTGATTCACCAAGACCACGAATACCAGCTGATCAATTACCTTAAAGCCACAGAAATAGAAGTTGGGTTGCTGTTGAATTTTGGAAAGAAGCCCGAGTTTCGACGGAAGATATATTCTTTAGAACACAGATGACGCTGATTGAACTGATTTACACGGATTTTTCTATCAGCGATTATCTGCTTAATCAGTGTCATCAGCGTTCCAAAAATTTTAAGCAATGAGTAAAGAAACAAAAAAAGAATTTGATACAGTTGCTTTCTTCAGAAAAGTAAAAGAAAAAATAGCCAAAGAAACAAAAGATATGTCTTTTGCAGAGTTTAAAGAATACCTGAGTAAAAGATCGATTAGGCTGGTAAAGTAAGATGACAAAGACCCACAAACAAAGAGAGATATTGAGATGTATGGAAAATGAATACAAGAATCTTCGCGATATTGTAATTTTAGAAAGATATCTGGAAAAAGAAACCGGTAGTATTATTGAAGAGCCGGAAGAAAGCTTGCAAAACCAACTCAATGAGGTATTCAACGCACAACATATTCAATCACTTAACGATTTATTGAATAACATCTAAAGTTTGTTGAGCACAAAAAAATCAGCAACCATCAGCTAAATCTGCCTCATCACCGTGCCCAAAAAATGTAGTCAGAAAGTAGCCCGCACAAGTTCCTGCCCAGCTCATTAACAAGGAACATTTACCCTGTGCAATCACGAAGTGAATATTCCAGCAGGGACAAACAA
>SLGU01000363.1 GCA_007136525.1 Desulfobacteraceae bacterium
CACCAAAGGCGCCGGGTTGTAGGCGGGAAAAAAGCGCCGGTCGTCCTCCAGCACCACCAGGTCGTACTGGGCAATCCGCCCTTCTGTGGCGTCCCCTACGCCAATGTGAGCCATCCCGTTGCCCACCGCCTGGTAGGCCAGGCCGAGATCCACAACAGCGATATCCGTGAATTCAAATCCATAGTGCTTCTGAAAACCCGGCAAACCGTCGGACCGCTGCGTCCATTCCGCTGCAGCGACCAGTTTCAGAGTTTTTTCGTCACCCGATGTCTGATCACTGGCGCAGCCGGGCAAAAAAAGCCCGCCAGCCAGCAGCGCCAGGATGATAACCCGGTAAATATTTTTCATGCCGCCTCCTTTTTAAAGACTGTTGCGTTTTTACTTATGGGTGATGCACTGCGACAGCCGGGCTATCGCATATGACCAGGTGCAAGCATCCATCCGATCAACGAAATCAGGCGTTCCAGCACTACGGCCATGATACCGATATAGAGGGTTCCGGCAAGAATCAACTCGGGCCGGAAAAAGTTGATCCCTGCAAAAATCACCGCCCCCATCCCCTTACCACCCACCAGCGCCGCCAGAACAGCCGTGCTCACCGTGAGAACGGCAGAAGTTTTTATGCCTGTCATAACAGCAGGTACGCAAAGGGGAATTTCCACATGGAAAAGGACTTCCCGGGCGGTCATTCCCATCCCCCTTGCCGCTTCCTTGACGTCTTCCGGTACTGCGGAAATGGCGGCAATGGTGTTTCGTGCGATGGGCAGAAGCGCGTAAATACTCAAAGCGAGAATAGCGGGGCCGTATCCCAGCCCTAAAAACGGAAAAAAAATGGCGATTACGGCCAGCGGCGGAATCGTCTGGCCGGCATTGAAAAACCCCATGACCATCCCCGCGTGGCGCCGGTATCCGGGACGGGTTACAAGTATGCCCGCCGGCAGGGCGATAAGTATGGCAATGGCCATGGGGATGAAAACCAGTTGCAGATGTTCCGGCAGGTAGCCGGGGGATATATGCCACAATGCATCCCAAAAGACATCCATGTCAAAATTCATTCCCCGCCCCCGCTGACCCGGTTGATATGCGCCTTGATAGCATGCCATGAGATCATGCCCACGAATTGGCTGTCGCTGCAGACGCCGACTTCGTCCGCATTGTTTTTCATCATCATTTCCAGGGCGATTTTAACCGGCTGAACGGCCTGCACGACGCAGCCGTTTTTAACCGGATTTTTTGAAGACGGTTTTACAGGCGCCATTAAAGACCTGCAGCGGGTCAGGTCGAGGATCTTCACGCCCCGGTCATCCCCCAGGAGGCGACTTACAAAATCATTCGCCGGGTTTGTCAATATATTGATGGGTGTCCCCATCTGAACGATGCGGCCATGGTTAAGAATGACCAGGTAATCGCCCATCTTGATGGCCTCGTTAATGTCGTGGGTCACAAAACAAATGGTTTTTTGAAATGTCTGCTGCAGGTGCAGAAACTCATCCTGCAGGCGAATGCGCACAATGGGATCAACCGCGCCAAAGGGTTCATCCATCAGCATAATGGGCGGGTCGGCCGCCAGCGCCCGGGCTACGCCAACCCGTTGCATCTGGCCGCCGCTTAGCTGATGCGGGTATTTATGGGCGACCTCTCCGGGGTCCAGGCCCACCATTTCAAGCATTTCCAGAACCCTTTGCCGCGTTTTTCCGCGAGGCCACTTGAGCAACCCGGGCACCAGGCCCACGTTCGCCTCGATGGTCCGGTGGGGCAAAAGGCCGATTTGCTGAATGACATAACCAATGGTCCTGCGCAAGCCTGCCGGTGCCATTTTCATTACGTTTTCACCGTTGACGAAAATATCGCCGGCATCGGGTTCGATCAACCGGTTAATCATCCGCAGGATCGTGGTCTTCCCGCATCCGGACGGGCCGACAAAAACACAGATATTGCCTTCGTCCACGGAAAAGGTCACCCGGTCCACGGCCGGACTGCCGGCGCCGGGAAACGTCTTGGTTATATTGTCAACACGAATCATGGTCCATATCACCTTACTCCCCGGCGTGGTACCACAGTCCTGGGGATATGATTCTTTTTTCGATCCGGCCCATTAAGTAGTCCATGAGCAGGGCGATGACAGACACGATGACCGCCCCTGCGATGATCATGTCGGCATTGCCCCGGGTGATGCCTTGGTGAATAAGGCGTCCCAGGTTTTTTTCGCCGATAAATGTGGCCATTGTGGCAATCCCGGTGATCAGGACCACGGTTACCCGGATGCCGGCGAAAACCATGGGCCATGCCATGGGGATCTGGATTTTGAATAGAACCTGAAGCCCGGTCATGCCCATACCCTTTCCCGCATCAATGACAGAAGGATCCACGGACCGGATTCCCATGTAAACGCTTCGAACCAGGGGCATCATGGCATATATGACAAGCACCAGCGCTGCCGTCCGCCGGCCGAGGCCCAGCCAGGGGACGGTCATGAAGAAACCGAACAAAGATATGCTGGGGATGCAGAATACGATATTGCCAAGCCCGATTACCGTTCCGGCTAAGCGCTCGTAACGGCTTATGACCAAGCCGACAGTGATCCAAAGCGCCAAAGCGAAAAAGAGGACGGTTAAAACCAGGGATATGTGGTTCAGGGTGTATTCAAAGACAAGCGCCGAATTTTCGAATATGAAGCTGTAGAATTTCATTAATTTATCTGTTTTTTATAGTTAGTGTCCATCCCATAATGGGCGATTTTTGAATGACATGAAATTTTTCCCGGCGATAGGACACTCTTGCCGGGCCAATTATAAACCAAATAACATCAAAATCAATAAAAATCAGATATTTTAATGAATTTTAAGCGTACTTATCCATTGGTTTCCAATTTTTCCCGGTCAATCACTGCTATCCTGCGAGCTTTGCCCTTGCAAGGGTCAACAGGTTGGCAGCGATTGACGCTCCCAGGTTTGATCGGATACCGCCTTGATATTGCGGTTCAGGGTCAATTTTTTGAAACCGTCTTCACCGATACCGATACGGCAGAACCACCGCAGGCTTTGCGAATCCACTATATGAAAGGCCAGTTCTTCGTAAGTGAAGTTATAGAGGATCTTGACAACGGCGCTGCGCAAAACCTGATCAGCGCTCATGCCTTTTACCCGGCATGCTAAGCCTGCGATTTTCCGAAAGCCAGGTCTTGCTAAACCATCTCGGAAATGGTAGGGTTGCTATCAATGATAGTGCTGATTATCTTTAGTTCTTTACTCTGCGGATGATCTTTTATAGGGGCCATCAGGGACATTTGTTTTTGCCATTTTTCGCGCATTTTGTGCGGGTTCCTTTTTTGTATTTATAGTAATATTGGCTGTTTGTGGAAACTCCAATATACTACGAAACACAGAGAAATACCCGTATAAAATGCGCTTTTTGTTTTTTTACAATAAGTTATAGCCTTGGATGGACACTCTCTAAATTGGAAATGCAGATTTAAGGAGAGCAGAATATGAAAAAGTTATTGTTTTTGGTGCTGATTGCAGTAATCGCCTTTGAACCCGGAGACGATGCACATGCCAAAGGGATGGCGAACTATTTAAAGGACAAAGGCATCATAACAGAAGATTATTATCCAAACATAAGCATCCGCGGCCGCATGCACCTTGATGCCGGATGGTACGATGAAGACAATGTCGAATTCGGCGACGGTTTCAATGCCCGCCGAGTCCGCATGGGCATGTCCGGCCGGCTGGACCCGAACTGGTCGTTTAATATCGAATACGATTTTGCCGAGGAAGGAACAAGCGCCAATGACGTGCTGCTTTCCCGGAAAATCGGCGACGGCATCCTTAAAATTGGACAGAACAAGGTTCCCATGGGATTGAACGAGCTCACCAGTTCCAACAATATAACGTTTATCGAGCGGGCCTCCAACAGCAACATCATTGCCGATTCTCGTCGGATAGGTCTTGGATATGATTATCATGGCAATCTTTATGGCTTGCAATCGATGATCTTCGGCCGGGCCATGGGGGATGACAGGGGTAGTGGCAGGGACATGCCGATGGGTATAGCCGCGCGTGTATATGGAAACCCTGTTTCCACCAATGACACGAGAGTTCATGTCGGTTTATCCGCAGCTTATGAGGACCGGCGCGATTTTGATACCCTTCGGTTTCGAGACAGGCCCGAAGCACGGGCGGATTCGGCTATCCGCCTGATTGACACGGGAAATATCGCAAACATTGACACCACGTTCAAAGCCGGAGTGGAACTGGCGTTCCAGCGCGGACCTTTTTCCATGGAAGCGGAATACCTGATGGTCGATATCGACAACGGTGACCAGGACCCCACATTCGACGGATACCATGTCCAGGCCGGCTATGTGTTGACCGGCGAATCCCGCAGTTACAGAAACGGTGTATTCCGTGGCATCACCCCCCGAAACAAGGCGACGGGCGCCTGGGAAGCCGCGATCCGGTGGAGCTCGGTTGATCTGTCTGACTCGGGCATTGAAGGCGGAAAGCAGGAAAACCTGACCCTCGGTTTAAACTACTACGCCACCAGCAATGTTCGCTTTATGGCAAACTGCATCTTTGTTGATGTGACAGACAGCCTGGACCTGGAATCCGGCATCGGGGATGATTCGCCCAATATCTACCTGCTGCGGGCTCAGTATAGTTTTTAACTGCTGATTCAGCTTGTTCGGGCAAATGAGAGAAGCGACAAACAGCTGCTTTTCATCCGCAGACTGCAAGTCGCTTCTACTTGGAACTTGGGGCGATGAACTATGGGTCGGGCTAAAGACGCCGTTGTCCCCCGCTGGTTCGCAAAGGGCCCTGAAGCATCATTTTTTCCTGTTTGAAAAAAAAAGGGCAGTGCCGATACTTCCCCATACCACGCAGAGCGCGATAGCGATTTTCTGAAGATTGCTGAATTCGCGGCCGGACAGGGGATCGGGTGCTACGATCCCCGCTTCGCTGACGGGTATATGGATCATGGCGCCGTGGCCTGCTTCACGGACCTGAACACTCCAGTTTCCGGTAATGGCGTAATCCGGCACGAAGCTGAATTTCCCCTGCTCGTCAAGGCTTGCCCTTAACCAGGGCTTTGCCGGGTTGTCCGGTGCATATACCGTCACCTGCCCCCCGGCCATGGGGTGCCCGGTGTCATAGGCGGCTGCAACTACAATTGCAGGCACCCTGGAATAATTGGCCACCACGCCATGGGCAAAGGCATGAACGGCTCCGGACAGAATCAGCACAAAGGCCGCGGCTGCGGTTATAATCGGTTTTCCCATACTGGATCACCTGCGGTTGTTTTCTAATATGGAATTTTTTCTGAAGAATACCGGAGAATGCAGCGGCCAAGACCAATTACTGAAGCCTTTTTTACCGGCCGCTGCATATATTCCTATTGCCATCGAACAGCGCAGTGCCCTTCACCGGCATGCCCGATATGCATTCCCTCAAGCCGGATGTCATGGACTTTCGACCCGTCGGCAAAGGGTGCGAATCCCACGGCTTCCAGGTTCATGGGGTCATCTCCATCCTTGTCGGCCCGCCCGAAGATGTGGTCGAAATGAAAGGTCATCTCAAGGTCAGCCAGGCCGCCCTCGACCAGAAAGCCTTTGCGTTCGTCACCCACGAATTCGCCGCAGGTATAGGTTGCTTCCTCTGCGGTCCGGATACGGAAATTCACCGTTTGGCCGTCTTTTTCCGCCTTCCCGATAAGCAGCATGGAATACCCGGCCAGAAGTCCTTTTTCATCCCGGGTCACCTTCCAGGAAATCGCATTGTAATGGCCGGCCGGCGCGCCTTTGAACTCTCCCACGAAAACTGCCGGGTCGTCATCACTTCCGGATGCCAGGTCAACGACATGAAGGCCGTCAAGGGCCACCGTGCGAATGGCTGAGATATCCTTTCCGGAGCGGGTGTCATACGGCGGGTCTGCCTGATAGGCGGTAATATGGGAGATGGCCACGAACGCATGGCTGAAGGTCAGCTTCCAACCGTCCTTGGTCAGTTTCGGGGCAATAAACCCCTCAGTAATCAGTTCTTCTCCGTTGGCGAAAAACTGAAGCGTTCCGGCTGAGGCGCCATGAACAGGTACCCAAAAAGCCATAAATACAATAAACAGATATGGATAAAGTGTTTTTTTCATTTGCTGTATCCTCCAGATATTGTTGAAGTGACTTACAGGCGCAAACCTTTGTCAGGAAAACGCATCTTAATTGAAATTACCGATCAGCACCAGGGGGCCGAAAAGACAAAAAAGCCATGAAGATCCCCGTACGCTTCCGGTCAAGGGCCTTCATGGCTTAATTTCTATAAGATTTTGTTTATTTTTTTGACGCTGCCGCGCAATTTCATATTGCGCATGCCAGGATTCTTACATCCTTTTCAGGGCGATTGTCAAAGGAAAAATTCAGGCTCTATCCTTGATGCGCCTGTAAAAAGTCGCTTTCAGACGGCTTTATAAAAAGGCCAAGATCCAGGCGCGAGCAATTTTTGAAGAATTGAGCGTACTTAGCCGTACGTGAGATGCTTCAAAGATTGCTCGCATCGCAGATATTGGGATTTTCAGGAAGCTGTCATCCCTACTTGTAATAATGCTTGTCTAATGCCGGGCGCTTACCAATGCCCGGGAATTGA
>SLGU01000368.1 GCA_007136525.1 Desulfobacteraceae bacterium
ACCGGATCGGGCGTCAGCATGGCCACCTACGTGGAAACGGCCCGCCAATTGATGGGCAAAGCGGGTCAGCGTCAAGTGCCGGGCGCCAATTACGTCTTTCAGGATACCTCCGGCGGATCCGGAATGAATTTCATCGCAACGGTATGGGGGAGGAACAACTGATGGAAATGCAAAAACCCGCACCCGTAATCCAACCCTGGACAAAGGAATTCTGGAAAGCCACCAAACAGGGAAAACTACTGATCCAGCATTGCGACGACTGCCAGGCCAATATTTTCTTTCCGAAAAAAGTATGTCCGGAATGCTGGTCAAGCCATTTAAGCTGGATCGAATCTTCCGGCAAGGGGGTTGTCTATACCTTTACCACCATGATCGACATGGTTGAGCCCAAGTTCATGGGCGATCTCCCCTACGTCATTGCCATGGTGGACCTGGCGGAAGGCGTTCGCATGACCACCCGGATCGTGAACTGCAGCCCGGATGACGTCGCCATCGACATGAAGGTGACGGTGGCGTTTGAAGACGTCTCTCCCGATTGCGCCCTGCCCATGTTCCAGCCGGCAGACCCCTCCCTACGGCTGGTTTCTGAAGATGATCACGATGAGACGTCCGCAGCGCCCATTGCGGAGCCCGCCATGGGCCCGGACAACTATCAGACGATTTTATACGAAATCGGCAAAACATGTGACGGGGAATGCACCATTACCCTGAACCGGCCGGAAAAATACAACGCCATCAACCGGCAGATGGCCGCCGAACTCATCGACGCATTCCGCCGGGTCAGAAACGAGGCCGCCATCGGGGTGGTGGTGCTGGCCGGTGCCGGGGAAAAAGCCTTCTGCACCGGCGGCGATCTTGAAATCTTTCCGTCGCTGGCCGAGCACCAGAACAGCCTTAACTGGCTTTCCCATGAAGGACTGGATGTGCAGCGGGCCATTACGAGCTGCGAAAAAGTGGTGATCTGCAAAATCGACGGCCACTGCCTGGCCGGGGGCCTTGAACTCGCCCTGGCCTGCGATCTCCTCTATGCAAAAGAATCGGCAAAAATGGGGACCACGGAGATCAACATGGGGATTCTCCCCGGATGGGGCGGAACCGCCCGGCTGCCGCGCAGCATGCCGGTATTCCGGGCAAGGGAAATCATCTTCTCCGGTCGCAAGGATTATTCAGCCAAAGAAATGTACGACATGGGTCTGCTGACCCGGGTGTTCAAGGACGACCAGTTCGAATCCGAGTTTGAAAAAGTCGTCAAAAACATTGCCGCCAAAAAACCGACGGCACTTCGCATGGGCAAGGAAGTCATGGCCCGCTCGGTTGACGGCTGCGACATGGAAACCGCCCTGGCCGTGGAGCGCAACGGCATTCAGTGGCTGACCTATTCGCCCGATATCCAGTCGATAATGGACCAGTTCAGGGCCAGCCCCGATCGGCTGACCCAGCAGCAAAAACAGCAGAACATCCAATCCGACACGAAGAAATGACAAGGAGAGTTTCAAATGGATTTCGGTTTTTCCAAAGAACAGGAAATGATCCGCAAGGAAATGGCCCGGTTCTGCAAAAAGGAATTAAGCAAGGAGTATGTCTCCTGGATGGACGAAAACGTGGATTTTCCCCCTCCGGAACTGTGGCAGAAGTTCGTCGACATCGGCATGTTCCAATACAACGTCCCCAAAGAATACGGCGGGGAGGGGCTCGGTATGATAGAGGGGATGATCGCCTATGAAGAGATCTGCAAAGCGTCCATGTCCGTTGCCCTGGCCGTGGGGACCACCATCGGGTTTGGAACCCGCTTTATCGTGGAAATGGGAACCCCCGCCCAGAAGGAAAAATACCTTCCGCTGCTGGGCCGGGGCGAACTGAAAATGTGCATGGCCTTGACCGAGCCTGCCGGCGGCACGGACATTCTGGGCGCAGTGTCCACCTTTGCCGAAAAAAAGGAAGGCCGGTGGGTGATCAACGGGGAAAAGGTTTTTATCACCGGCGCCCACGTTGCCGATATCATGATCACCATCTGCAAAACCGAGACCGACGCCAAACCCAGCCAGTCTCTTTCCGTTCTCCTAGTGCCGTCGGACGCCAAAGGAATCCCCATTACCCAGATTCCCAAGATCAGCTGCCACCACTGCGATTCCGTGGGCATCACGTTTTCCAGCGTGGAAATTCCCGAAGAGAACCTCCTGGGGACCCGCGGCGGCGGCTGGTATGAAATGCTGACCGTTTTAAATCCCGAACGCATCGGCTGCGCCATGATGGGGGTGGGCCTCATGGCCGCCGCCTATGAAGACGCCTTTGAATACGCCCAGCAGCGCCATGCCTTCGGCGGCCCCATCAGTCGCTTCCAGATCCTGCAGCACTACCTGGCCGACATGTACATCAACCTGGAAAATGCCCGCAACCTGACCTACAAGGCCGCCTGGTTGTGCGACCAGGGCAAGCCCTATCACCTGGAAGCCACCATGGCCAAACTGGTGGCCGCCGAAGGCGCGCTGCACGCCGGCCGGTTTGGGGCGGAAATCATGGGTGGATACGGTATCTGTATGGAATATCCCATGCAGCGGTATCTGCGGGACGCCTATCAGCTCCAGTTTTCGCCGATTTCAAACGAGATGAGCAAGAATATGCTCATGCAGTTTCAGGGACTGCCGAAATCATGGAGCTAGAGACTAGAAACTAGAAAGGGCGAAGGGCAAGGGGCAGGGGGCAGAGAGTTAATGGTTAATGGTTAATGGTTAATGGTAAAGGGCGGATCCCCCCCTTTGAAAAGGGGTAACATTACCCAATAACGATTAACCAATAACTCGTTGCTCTTTAACAGGAGATTGATTCATGTACACATTGGGCGACATACCACGGAAAGGCGCGCTGCATTTTCCGGACAAAGAAGCCGTTGTCTTTGAGGAAACCCGGCTGACCTACGCGCAACTGAACCGCCGCGTCAACCGGCTGGCAAACGGCCTCATCAAAATGGGGTTTAAAACCGGAAACCGTCTTACAGTGCTGGCGGAAAACACCCACAAATACCTTGAAGTATATTTTGCCGCCGCCAAGCTGGGGATAAGCACGACCCCGCTGAATTACCGGCTATCGGACGATGAAATCATCCACATTGTAAATAACAGTGAAGCAAACGGCTTTTTTGCCGGAGACGGCTATGAGACCCGGACTTTGAACATGCGTGATCGTCTTTCCACCATTGACGCATGGATTGCCTTTGACGGAAACGTTCCGGAATTTATTGCCTACGAGGAGATGTTAACCGATTCGCCCGAAACCGAACCGGAGGTGAACGTCGATGAATCCGACCTGGCGGTGCTCATGTATACCGGCGGGACCACCGGGCTTCCCAAAGGCGTGATGCTGTCCCACCGCAACATCATGACGGGCGTGCTCACCGCCAACCTGGTTTCCGGCATCAACAGCAGCGATTCAACCTGCTTCGTGCTGCCGCTTTTCCATGTGTCTTTCTGGCCGACCTTTTGCCTGCTGCTGGTCGGCGGCAAAGTGGCCATCAACCGGAAACCCGATCTTAACGAAATCCTGCGAATCATCCAGGATGAACGCTGCACCCACATGAACGCCGTGCCTACGGTTTACGGCTGGCTGCTGCAGTTCGGCAACGTGGCGGCCTATGATCTTTCCAGCCTGAAAATGCTCTCCTATGCCGGCAGTCCGTTTCCACCGGAAATCCTGAAACAGTGCATGGAAAAATTCGGGCCGATTTTCGCCCAGGGCTATGGGGCCACGGAAACCGCCGGCGGCGCCATCAGCCTCCTGCGTGAGGAAGATCATGCCCTGTCGGGTCCGAAAACGGGTTTGCTGGTCAGCGCCGGCAAGGCAGCCCTCTGCTCGGAAGTCTGCATTGTGGACCAGGATGGGCACCCGGTGCCTGAAAATGAAATCGGCGAGATCGCCGTCAGGGGAAAACACGTCATGATGGGATACTGGAAGAATCCGGCACAGACCGAAAGCGCCATTCGCGGCGGGTGGTACCACACCGGCGACATGGGCTTCATGGACGCAGACGGTTACCTGTTCATGTTGGACCGCAAGGCGGACATGATCGTCACCGGCGGAGAAAACGTCTATCCCAAGGAAGTCGAGGACGTGCTCTATGAGCATCCGGCGGTTTCCATGGCGGCAGTGGTCTCAGCCCCGGATTCAAAGTGGGGGGAGCGGGTCCAGGCCGTGGTGGTTCTCAAACCGGACCAGACCGCGACCGAATCCGAGCTGATCGGGTTTTGCAAGACCAGGCTGGGGGGCTTTAAATGCCCAAAATCTATTGAATTCTGGGAGTCAATTCCCACCACCCCCGTTGGCAAGATCCTTCGCAAGGATGTGAAAAAGAAGTTCTGGGAGGGGCATAATCGTTCAATTGGTTGAGGATATCATAACAGCAAGGCATTCACGCAGCATCAAGGAGGCATCATGAGCGAATTCATAAAAGACGACTATTTTAAAATCGACCCTGAACCGCATATCATCGGCAACATGGAGTTGGTAAACCACTTTCCGGGGGTCCAGATGTGGTGGCGGGCCATTGAAAACATTCATCGCCCCATGATCACCGGCATGCCTTTATCCGTCTATGAAGGGATGGAAGAGTGGGAAATGACGAAAAACACAGACCCTTCCTTCCTGCTCAGAGCCATGGACAAATACGGGGTCGACATCGCCTGCCTTCTTCCTGAATCGATGATGGACACCACCGGGTACTCCAGCCGCTGGTGCACCAATGGCGAGATGGCCAAAATCGTGGAATCCAACCCGGACCGGTTCATGTATCAACCCAACATATCGCCCATCAAACACAAGGGGGTGAAGAACACCATCTGGGAGTTGGAATACTGGGTGAAGGAGAAGGGGGCTAAAATCTTTAAATTCTACCCGCCCGAAGACACCTATATCAACGACCCGGACATCTGGCCGTTTTATGAAAAGGCCGAGGAACTCGGGATCGTTTTAGACATCCATACCGGGTTTTCCTGGGTGCCGCCGGGAAAGAGCAAATATGCCCTGCCGATTTATCTGGATGACGTGGCCAGGGATTTCCCGGGCCTGAAGATCAACGCCTTTCACATGGGATACCCCTACTGCGCGGACCTGAACATGATCGCCATGCAGCACCCCAACGTCTACGTCTGTCTGAGCCTGCTCGTCCCCTGGGCGCTCTGCTCGCCGCGCAACTTTGCCCGGATCATCGGCGAGGCCCTGCGCTGGGTGGGGCCGGACAAGATCATCTGGGGAACTGATTACGCAGGATACGGCGCACAGGTCCGGTCTGCGGTCATGGGAATGCGGGATTTCCAGATCCCTGAAGAGATGCAGCAGGGATACGGATACCCGGCCATTACCGATGAAGACCGGAAGAAAATATTCGGCGGCAACCTGGCCCGGCTGCTGGGCGTCGACGCCTCCAAGCGACGCATTTAATCATTAAGGAGATACCCATGCCCTACGATGCATTATTTGAACCCATTACCATCGGCGATATGGAAATCAAAAACAGGATTGCGGTCGCGCCCATGAATGCCGGTTACGCCGCTCCGGACGGATATCCCAATGATCAGTATCTGGCCCATTACGCCACCCGGGCCCGGGGCGGCTTCGGCCTGATCATTACCACCGCGGCCATGGTCAATCCCTATGACTGGGCCGGCTGCGAAAAGATGAACCCGCTGAAATTCACGGATCATCGCTATTACCGCTTCTGGAACGAGATTGTTAAAGCGATTCACTACTATGACTGCAAAATGGCCATCCAGTTGAGTCCTGGTTGGGGCCGCCAGGGGCATCCCAATGCGGGCCGGCCGGATGTCCCGGCCGGGGCGCCGTCCTGCGTTCCTCTGTGCATGGACCTCAGGGATTATTTTAAAAAATGCAAAGGCAACATTGCACAGATGAAAAAGAAAATCCCGCCGGAGGCATTTAACAGCATAGACATCGAAGGTCTGATCAACATGCCGGACGAGGAATACTTTTCACCGGATTTCCAGATGTTCATGCAGGATACCCTCTCCCAACTGCAGCCGGAAATCTATCATTTTATCTGGGGGGACGTGCCCCGGGAGCTGACCATTTCCGAAATAAAGGATCTGGAAGACCGGATGGCCGCCCAGGCCATGGCAGCCTTTGACCTGGAGTTTGACGCGGTGGAAATCCACAGCCCCCATGGATACCTGATTCATCAGTTTCTTTCCCCCAAGATGAACAAGCGGAAGGATGAATACGGCGGCAGCCTGGAGAACCGTTCTCGTTTTCTGATCAATATCATCAAAAAAATCCGGAAAAAGGTCGGGCCGGACAAGCCGGTCTGGTGCAGGCTGAGCGGCGATGAACTGCAGCCCGGAGGGATCCACCATGAGGAACAGTGCCAGGTGGCGGCCATGGCAAAAAAAGCCGGCGTGAATGCCATCAATGTGTCCCAGGGAAGCTACGAGGCCATGGGCAGCGCATTCGCCCCGGACGGTGAAGGGGATTTCACTCGTTGGGCGGCCGGCTTCAAGAAGGCTACCGGCGGGCTTCCCATTCTGGTGCCCAATTTTTTAACCCCGGCAACCGCGGAAAAAGCCATTAAGGAAGAATCCGTGGACATCGTCCAGCTGGGCCGGCA
>SLGU01000024.1 GCA_007136525.1 Desulfobacteraceae bacterium
ACAGATACATCATGATGAAATTGGCCGGGTGGTTGTCATCAAAATTTTTGGCGTTATCTTTAATGTATTGCCTGTAGTTTAAAGCCGTTTCATACCGGTGATGCCCGTCCGCTATGAAAAGCCGCCGTTTTGCAAACGCATTTTTGGCTTGCTCATGAATGTCGGGACGGGTGATTTTCCAGACCTTGTGCGCGTGTCCGGCATCATCTGTGAACTCCTGAAGGGGGGGCGTGCTTTTTATGGCGGATTCGAGAATTCCGGATACGGATCCCTGGTCGGAATAAATCGAAAAAATGTGGCTGAAGTTGGCATGGCATGCTTTCATCAGCGCCAACCGCTCCGATTTCACCTTGGAAAAGGTTTCCTCGTGGGGAAGTATGGCCCCTGAAGAAAACGGTTCCAGCCGCACGGCTGCGATCAGCCCGGTTCTTGTAATCGTCTTGCCGCCGATGTCAAAGCGCACCGTGGTGACATAAAAAGACGGTTCTTCCTCCTGGATGAGAACTTTTTCATCCAGCCACTTTTTGAAGTGTCCTGCTGCACGGGTATGGGGGTTGTCCTCAGGTGTATCGGTATCCGTGGGCATGTTTTTGTCCAGCCGGATGACATTGCAGGGGTGCTGTTCGTAATAGACTTTTTGTTTGTCTTCCGGGATTACATCATACGGCGGCGTGACCACTTTGGACAGGTCGCTTGTGTTTTCGGGGTTGAACCGGATGCCATAAAAAGGGGATATATCGACCATTTTGTTTTCCTGTCTTTGTTTTGATAGTTTAGGAATATAATAGCTAACCCGGCAAAAAAGTAGATAATTTAATATAAAAGTAGGTTACTATTACGGGCCGCTCAAATTCACTTTTTAGCTACGAAATTAAGCATCTAAATATATCATGAATTATTTTTATGTCAATGTTTTTTTGCTTATATAAAGGAATAGGCTTTTTTGAAAGGGGCCTTTTTTAAAAAATGGCTTGACATGCATTTTGGTTTATATTATAATTTCAAGTTATTATGAAAAAATGAGTTTAATTTGTCGAAAATACTGTCGTTTTGCTTCTTCCTCGCCAGTTGTTCAGAATAGTTGAAAATGAATCCCGCCATTGGCAGTTTTTATTTTTTTAAATTGTTGTTTTTATTTGTTAATTATACTGTAAAAAAGGGTGTTGAAAAATTATGAATGACGAATTTTCAGATGCCGTTAGGGTAACAAAGGATTATTACGACAGCGACGACGCACACAATTTCTATTATACGATCTGGGGCGGAGAGGACCTGCACCTGGGCATATACGAGTCGGAAAAGGACTCCATTTTCGAGGCCAGCCGCAGAACCATCCGGCAGATGGCTGAGAAATCCGCCTTTGTGGGGAAAAATGCCCGTGTGATCGACTTGGGAGGCGGCTTTTCCGGATCCGCCCGTTATCTTGCCAAAAATTACGGCTGGGAAGTCGTTGTTTTGAACCTGAGTGAAGCGGAAAACCAGCGCGGGCGGAAAATGAACAAGGAGCAGGGCCTTGATCACCTCATTGAAGTTAAGGACGGCAGCTTCAACAGCATTCCTTACACGGACGAATCCTTTAATATTGTCTGGTCCCAGGATGCGATCCTTCACAGCGACAACCGGAGCCAGGTGCTTGACGAAGCCTACCGGGTCCTGAAACCCGGCGGGGAGATGATTTTCAGCGATCCCATGCAGGCAGACGGCTGCCCGGAAGGCGTGCTGCAGCCCATTTATGAGCGTATTCACCTGCTTTCGCTGGGATCGCCCGGTTTTTACAGGGACTATGCAAAGAAGATCGGTTTTCAGGACATGGGATTCGAACCACTGGACGAACACTTGACCCTTCATTACGCCCGCGTTCTCGATGAAATGGAGGCCCGGGAGGCCGAACTGCGGAAAGTGGTCAGCCAGAATTATATCGACAACATGAAAAAAGGCCTCAGGTATTGGATAGACGGCGGCAAAAAGGGGTATCTCGCCTGGGGAATATTTCATTTCAAAAAATGACGGCTTCGTAAAAAGCCCAATATCTGCGTTACGAGCAATTATTGAAGAATATCACGTACACATAAGTACTATCAATTCTTCAAAAATTGCTCGCGCCTTGATCTTGAACTTTTTACAAAGCCGTCTGAAAACGACTTTTTACGAGTCCATCAAAAAATAAGGGGACAATAAAGCCGGCTTTTTTCGGGAGGAAGAAGCCGTTGAAAGTGGTTTTATAAGGGGCGCGCTTCATTTGACATCATACCGGCAGCGACCCGAAACGACGAATAAACAACCAAGCAGAAAAACAACTAATAAGGAGGCAACATGGCTGTAGATCTCGGACAAATGGCAGAATTGCTGATAGCGGGTAAAGTGGACGACGTTGAGAAAATGACGGGGCAGGCGATCGAAGAGGGACTCGATCCCTCAGATATTCTGCAGAAAGGGCTCATCGCGGGAATGGATGTTGTCGGCCAGCGGTTTAAGGCCTGCGACATGTTCATTCCGGAAGTGCTTCGATCCGCAAAGGCAATGGGTGCGGGCATGAAGCAACTTCGCCCGAAGCTCGTGGCGTCCGGCGCCAAAATGGCCGGAACCATGGTGATTGGGACAGTGAAGGGCGACTTGCATGATATCGGTAAAAATCTCGTTGGGATGATGTTCGAAGGCGCCGGTTTTGAGGTGGTCAATCTCGGTATCGACCTGGAGAGCCAGGTGTTTGTCGACGCGGTCAAGGAGCACAAGCCGGAGCTTCTGGGAATGTCCGCCCTCTTGACAACCACCATGCCAAAAATGGGCGAAGTGATCAATGCCTTGAAAGAAGCGGGCATCCGCGACCAGGTAAAGGTGATGGTCGGCGGCGCTCCGGTTACAGAGGAGTTTGCCAAAGAGATCGGAGCCGACATATATGGGGCCAATGCGGCCAGTTCTGTTGACAAGGCAAAGGCTGTGCTGAACGCCTAAGCAATGCCTGCGTAGAAAGTGGTTTTTGCCAAACCGGTTACAAGACGGAAGCGGATGGCCTATAGGCTTCGTCGCTGCCGTCAATACAAAGCAACCGAGAAACTCAACCCGGTTTTGGGATATGAGATATTCTTTATATCTTTACATCTCGATAAAACATCATTCCGGGTCACAGGAGAGAAACTATGAAATCTGTAATGCCAGATATGCAACCCATGAACCAGACCGTGCAGGAAACGCCGGTTTTTGAGGTTCTGTCCGAAGACCAGATCGAACAGATCTATTTTTCCGCACTGGAGGTCCTTGAACGGGTCGGCTCCCGGGTTCACCACGATGAAGCTATCGAGCTGTTCCGCAGCAGCGGGGATGCGGTTGTGGGGGATGACAAACGGGTGAGGGTGACCGCGTCGCTCGTGGAACGCGCACTGAAATCCTATCCCAGGAAGATTACACTGAAGGGGAGAAACGGCATTCGTTCCGTGGCGCTCCAGAAAGATCACGTATATTTCGGTACCGGATCCGATCTGCCGTTTACCTATGATCGTAAAACCGGCGAAAGGCGCCGCACCACGTATAAAGACATCGTGAATGCCGGGCGAATCGTCGATTACCTGCCGAATTTTGATTTTTTCATGTCCCATGGAATCGTGGGAGATGCGCCAAATCACATGACCTATGACCGGCATCAGTTCATGGCCATGCTCGAAGGCTGCACCAAACCATACGTGGTTACCAGCGTGGACGGGGAAGGACTGGAGGATCTCTGGAAAATGGCATGCCTGTTTCAGGGCGGAGAGGATGAATTTCGTCTGAACCCCATGTTCGTGGCCTATATCGAGCCCATATCCCCCCTGACCAACGACAGGACCGCCGTGGAAAAGCTGCTGTTTGCCGCTGAAAAAGGGATCCCGGCCATGTATACCCCGTGCCCGAGTTCCGGCGCTACTGCCCCGGCAACCATTGCGGGCATGCTGGTGCAGTCCCTGGCCGAAACGCTGCTGGCCATTGCACTGTGCTACCTGAAGCGTCCGGGTATGCCGCTGATCATGGGTGGCGTTACCACCGTGATGGACATGCGGACAACCACATACTCTTACGGCGCCCCTGAAATGGCATTGGCATCGGCTGCCAACACGGATATTTCCAAATGGCTTAACCTGATTATGTTTTCCACCGGCGGATGCTCCGATGCCAAGGTCCTTGACGAGCAGGCGGCCATCGAATCGACCATCAGCAACCTTACGGCGTTTTTGTCCGGAGCGAATCTGGTTCATGACGTTGGCTATATCGATTCCGGCGTGAATGCATCCCTGGAGAGCCTTGTGATGAACGATGAGATCATCGCCATGGTCCGTCAGGTCGGCAAGGGGATCAAGACCGATGAAGCCCACCTCGCCTTGAAAGTCATTGATGAAGTGGGACCGGGCGGAGAATTCGTGACCCATGACCACACCTATGAGCACTGGAAAGAGTGGTTTATGCCCAAGCTGATGGACCGCTCCGACTGGGAAACATGGAACGAGGAAGGCGCAAAGACCATGCTTGATCGGGTCAACGAGGAAACCCAGCGGATCCTCGACACCCATGAGCCGACACCCATCGACGATACGATCAAAAAAGAGCTTAAAAAGATCATCGCCGATGCGGACAAGCGTCATTCCAAATAATCGAGATATCCCAATCCCCGGCAGACGACAGCAGCGCCGGTGGGTTTTCCGGATAGCGAAACAAGGAGATGCAACATGACTTTCAGGACAAACTATACTGTCAACAAAACCACCCGTTTCAGGCTTCTTTCCGAAGACCAGAAAGCGCGGATTTTTCGCGGGGTGCTAAAGACATTAAACGATACGGGTGCCAATGTGCACCATGATGAGGTTCGGGAAATATTAGGCAAAAATCGCTGCAAGGTGGACGGCAAGCGTGTACGCATTCCGCCGGAGGTCGTTCTGGATGCATTGGCGTCGCTTCCTCCGACGACAACGCTTTACAGTTGGGACAATGATGAAGAGATGTGTTACGTGGAGCCCGGCCGCAGTTATTTCGGCCCCGGTCCAACGCCCCCGAATTTCAATGATCCGGATACGCTGGAGCGCCGCCCCTATCTCAGAAAAGACGCCACGACCGTGGCCCGGGTATGCGATGCGCTTCCCAATATCGGCTACGTGCAGTCGCTGGGTTCCATCAGTGATGTCACCAACGGCCTGGCCGATGTCTATGAATTTGCGGACATGATCCAGAATACCCGCAAAATAATCATGAACTGGGCTTTCAGCGTGGAAAATCTTGCCGACGAGCATCGCATCGGCATCGCTATGGCCGGTGGGGAGGAAGCCTTCAGCAAACGTCCGAATTTCATCCATTACAGCGAGCCGATATCGCCGCTGACCAGTGATTTCGACGCCATCGGAAAGTGCCTGTATTGTGCGAAACACCGGATACCGCAGGTGTATACCCCTTGCTGCATTGGCGGGGCGACGGTGCCTGCGACCCATGCCGGACAGATTATCGTTGCCATGAGCGAATCCATGGTCGGCGTGGTTTTGTCCCAGCTCGTCAATCCCGGTACCTGTATTATCATCGGCGGGGTGCAGTCGATTCTCGACATGCGGCGGACCATTTATTCTTACGGCGCGCCGGAGCTGGGCATCATGAGCGCGGCATTCACGGAAATGCTCAATTACGTGGGGCTGCCCATGTATTCGACATCCGGCTGCACCGATACGAAGAAAATGGAGCTCCAGTCGGGCATCGAGGCGGCCTTTTCCATCCACATGGCCATGCTCTCCGGCGCCAATTTCGTTCATGACAACGGGTACACGGAATCCGGCATCACCGGAGATATTTTCCAGACGGTCATGGACGACGAGATCATTGGCATGAGCCGCCTGATCGCCGGCGGCGTTGAGGTCAACGAGGAGACCCTGGCCGTGGAGGAAATCTGCAACGTGGGACCTGGCGGGCACTATCTATACGAAGACCATACCATGAAATGGTTTCGCCACCACTGGCAGCCGACGCTTATGGACCGGAATTCCTACGAAGACTGGGACGCCCAGGGGCGGCTCACCATGAAGGACCGTATCGTCAAAAAAACACGCGATATTATAGAAAATTACGAGGGCCCCGCTTCCAGGGTGCCGGAAGAAGCCAAAAAGGATCTTCAGAAAGTACTTGATGCGGCCGAAGAGCGGGTTCGCTCCCAATCCTAGCGCAACATCTTTTTTTGAAACACAAAAAAAAGCCCGTGGACGCCTTTTCGAGCGCCTGCGGGCTTTTAAAGCGTTAACAGGCTTGAATACCGATGAGCACCGAAAAACGATTTGCACCGCACGGCCCCCGCCACGGCGGCCCTCGCCCGAAAGAGGGGGGTGATTATGTCGTCGGCATCGATACCGGGGGGACCTACACGGACGGCGTATTGATGGATTACCGATCCCGCCGGGTCCTGGCTTCGGGGAAAACCCTGACCACCAGAGAGGATCTCTCCCGCGGGGTTATCGAGGTCCTGAAAAGCCTGCATATTAAAAATCCCGCACGGGTGAAGCTGGTCG
>SLGU01000015.1 GCA_007136525.1 Desulfobacteraceae bacterium
AAGCGCGGACAAGCGCCCTGTGGCTTTGCCGTTTATCACAGGGCGCGTTCAAGCGAGCCATGGAGATATCAGCGTTCTCCTGCAGTTGCCAGGGCAATACCCGGTGCCACACGGGGGAAATTGTCCTTTAATAAAAGGACAGGGGCTTCGACCCGGGAGACAGACTGGAAGTCTGTCCCCTGGGGGTTCTGCAAATTCGACCCCGACCCCGACACCAACCCCTGAGCGGCTGAATTACCTTATATAAGCGTTCTCCTGCAGTTGCCGGGGCAGCACCGACCCCCACCCCACGAAATTGACTTTATATAAATTGACAATTGCAATGCAAATCGATTTCCCTAAACTCAGAGACCCGATCCCGATTTCGATTTCGATTTCGATTTCGAAACAACCAAATCACAATAAGCGGATGAACATGGCGCTCATTCTTCGCACCGCGATCTTGAACCAGAATCCGAATTATGAGACGGGTCACGGCGTCGATAAAACATTTTTTCCAGCAAGCTGCTATGCATACGCCAGCACCCCTTTCCTGTAGGCCGTCAGGTAATTCGAGCAGTATTCATCCCTGCCGGCAAGGGTTTCCGCCGCATGGATATTGGCCATCATCTGCCGGTCAAGGGGGTTGATAATGGCGCCGTCAAGCCCCTTGCAAATGGCCATGACCATAAATGTCTGGTTGAGAAGCTTGCGCTCGGGAAGGCCGTATGAAATATTGGAAAGGCCGCAAATGGTATGAACGCCCGGAAACTCGGTCATAATCGCATCAATGGCATTCATAAACTCCTTTCCGTAAGCGTCATTCGTTGAAATCGGCTGTACCAGGGGGTCCACGTAGATATTTTCCAGGGGAACGTTGTTTTTGACCAGTTTGTTGATCAGTTCGCTTGCAATGGACAACCGGTCGTCCTTCGTCTCGGGCATGCCCGCATCGCTCATGCAAAGGGCGATCACCTTGCAGTCCACCCCGGAAACAACGGGCAGGAGCGCATCATAACGTTCTTTTTCCAGAGAAATGGAATTGATCATGGGAATACCCTTGTGCAGCGGCAGCACCGCTTCAATCACTTTCGGATCCGGGCTGTCGATGCAGCAGGGCGCGTCAACGGCCTCCTGGACGGACGTGACGAGCCATTTCATGTATCCGGCTTCTTTTCCCACAAACGTGCCCGCATTGATATCAATGTAGTCCGCCCCATTGTCGCGCTGATCTTTTGCGATCTTTTGGATTTCCGCGATATTTTCAGCTTGAATGGCCTCTTTTACCGCTTTCCTGCTTGAATTGATAAGTTCTCCAACTACCAGCATAATGCATTCTCCTTTTTATTTTTGACGACTCCGCAAAAAGTCCAATATCTGCGTTACGCGCGATCCCTCAGAATCTCACGTACGCTAAGTACGCTGCATTCTTCGGGATCGCGCAAGCCTTGATCTTGAACTGTTTACGAAGTCGTCTGATCGAGACTTTTTACGGGTTCATCATTTTGATGGTCTCGTAAAAATCGATTTTATCCTAATTTCACTATATATACGGCCGGCGAAGGCACCGCTGTCCTATCCCTGCAGAAACGGCTTCTGCGAAATTGCTTCACCGGGGGGCACGCAAACAAAATCCGACGGATCATAGGGTCCGAACAGCAGTTTCCGGAAATACACATCCGATCCTTCGACCTCTTCATATTTCATGCCTAAAAAATCGGCGTTCTTTTTCGCCCTTTTCCGCAGTCTCACCATATCATCCCCCTTGCTGCCGATAAGCACGATATGGGTGTAGTGCTTCAGCTCTTCCCGCAAGCCCCATTCCGCATCTTCCCGTCCCATTTTGGGGACATATTCCTTTTCGAGCGTGCCAAGCGGATCCTTTTCCTCCGACACCCACCCTGCAGTCAGGTAATAGGTGCCGGCACGGGCGCTGAACGCGTCATGATAGGCCTGCCGGGACCCCAGCATGAGGGCGATACAGTCGTGCACCCGGGGGATGCAGATTTCCTGGCGGACGGCCCGGGTGCCCACAACCCCGTTGGAACACAAACCGTATCCCAAAACAATATGGGCGGCGTACCCGGCAACCTCGGCAATTTTTTCCTCGATCATGTGACGCATTTTCTCAGGCGTCCGATGAAGGTTCTGATCCAGGTAGTGAACCTCTATGGGGTCATCTTGAGACAAAAGGCCGTCTATCCGGGTTTTCATGACCCCACAGGCAATCACCACCCTCGGGTGATCCCGGTCCAGGCCATACGGATCTTTGTTGTGATCAGTTGCGGTCGACATCTGCGGGAAACTCCATTTCTTCAACATATTTTTCCATGAAATCCGGCCGCGTCTCGATGCTCACATGGTGGACCTGTTTCATTTTTTCCTCCAGAAACCTGCGGAATTGAACATTTTTAAGCATCATCACACAACCGATCCGGCTGGTATTGCCGGCAAAGGAAACCTTTTGCGCCGTCCCCGGCGGAATAAAACCGATGATCTCCAGATTTTGCGGCCGCAGCGAATAGCCGAAGCCACCGGCCAGTACGATGTTTTCCAGCTTCTCCGGCCCGATTCCGGCTTCCGCAAGCAAAATGTCGATCGCCGCACGGATGGCGCTTTTGGCAAGCTGAACCTGGCGGACATCCTCCTGGGTAAACCAGACATCGTCACTGACGTGAAAGGCGGCAGTGCCGTCTTTTTCTCCTATGCGCCCTGCGATGTTTCCGTGAAGCGCATCCGCCTCGGCGGGCCGCTTCATTCGGCCGGATGCATCGATAACCCCGGTTTTGAAAAGAACGGCCGTAAGGTCGATGATGCCGCTGCCGCAGATACCGGAAGCAGGTGCATTTCCAATGGTATAGATTTCGATATCCGGCCCGTTGACATTTGCCGCTTCCACGGCACCGATGCGGGCTCGCATGCCGCTGGAAATTCCCATCCCCTCGAATGCAGGGCCGGCCGCCGTGGATGACATCAGAAACCTTCCGTTTGCGCTCACCCCTATCTCGCCATTGGTGCCGACATCGATAAACAGGGTATTGACCTGCTTGCTGAAAAAATCAGGACAGACCAGAAGCCCGGCACTGATATCGGCGCCGACATAGGCATGCAGTACGGGAGGTACGTATATCCTTGCTCCCGGGTGCACCGCGAGGCCGAATGTGGACACCGGATACGTCTTTCCGCTCTCGATGCCGACGGTAAAAGGAACTTCTCCCAACGGCGCAGGGTCGATGCCCGCAGCGATCTGGAGCATGACCGTATTCCCGCCGATGACCACGTCAAGGATCTCTTCTGCGGTAATATTCGATTCCTCGCAGATTTCATCGATCAGGTGGTTGAGCCCTTCCCTTATGGCCGATGACATTTCCTCCAGGCCTTCCGGGGTGGACGCATACTGGATGCGCCTTACCACGTCATGGCCGTACCGGATCTGCGGATTCAGTGACGAAGTGGTGGAGAGTTCCCGTCCGGTCTTCAGGGATACAAGCGTAGCCACGAGGGTTGTCGTGCCCAGATCAATGGCAAGCCCCATGGCCGTGTTTCCCTTACGGAAATTTTTCATTTCTTCGGTGGCGCCGTCCTCATAGCGGCAGAAATAGCGGTCGCCTTCAAGAAAAACCCTCACCGCCGGAAAAATGCGGTTTTCCAATTCCATGACAGGCAAATGGCGCCTTCCTTCCATGGCGCCTTCTTCGTCTGATTCACAGTCAAAAAAATCGGAATCCTGGTCGCCTTCCAGTATGCGATGCGCCTCTTCCGTGTAACCGGACAGAAGCCTTACGGTCATGTCCGTTTTCGGCGCCAGCTGGCAGGCCAGGCGAATGCCCGCTTCATGCTGGTCATGGGAGATATCCTTATGGGGGGTAGGCCGGGTATTTGATGGATATTCAACGCATACAAGGCATTTGCCGCAAATGCCGTCTCCGTTGCAGGGGGTATCCATTTCCACCCCCGCACGGTAAAGCACTTCCGCAAGACTCTCCCCTCTGCGGGCCCGCATGGTTACTCCCAGCGGATATATTTTTATTTTAGGCATTGTAAAAAAGCCCCGTAACCGTAAAGGTTATCCGGTATTCATCGGTCATGATATGCGCGTCAGGGATATGGTTTCCCGGTTGTCCTCCGCCAGAAGCTTGAGGTCCTTGCGAAGCGTCTCCCCGTTTACCGTTTCGGGGACCACGACCGCGGTGCGCATGGAAAAAACCGGCGTACCGTCTTTGGCCGCGACAAGTTTTGTATCCAGCTCCACAATATTGATGTTCAGGGATGCAAGCAATTGAGTGGTACGGTATACGATCCCCATTCGATCCGCCCCCTTTACCCGGATTTCATAATTGGGCGTGGAATGTTCCGGGCCGAAATCAATACGCTTGTCATCCACCGGAAACAGGTTGATATCCATATCCCTGTCTGTTTCCAGCCGGCTGCATGCATCTTCCAGATCCCGGGCAATGTTTTCATCTGCGGCCGTAACCAGGACCATGAGGGCAAATCGGTTTCCCAGCAGCGTCATGGTGGAATCCTCGAAATTGCCTTTTGACTCGTATACGGCCTTGGATACCCGCGCCACAATGCCGGGCACATTGAGGCCTACCGCTGAAATGATAAACTCCTTTTTCATTGATTCTGTTTTCCTTTCCACACTGTATTTTCGGGCTCAATTATCCTCTGAAAGCTTCGGGTTTCCCGCCGCACGTGCCTGTATCCGTTCAAGCGCCCCTTCGGTTTTTATCCTGAGGGTCGCCACCGGTTCTGCTGCGCCGGCACGAAGGGCCGATTGCCTGGCCATATCCGTGACGGTTTTGCGCGCATACGCCAATGCACTGTCATATTCGGCGAATTTTGTTCGCTCATCGTCGATCTGCACCACATAGGAAAGGCTGTCCTGCCTTTCCCGGACATAGAGTATGGCTTCCTTTTCAATTACCACGGACCCTGCCACAGCCCCTGCGGCATTGGCGACGTGGGCATGCGCCGGAAGGATAAACGGCGCCCGGAGCGTTTCCGCCACTTTTTTAACGAAAATACCGGCCGGCGCTCCGATACCGATGATGGGGAACCGGCTGGAAATTTCAACGGACAGGTATGGATTTTTCCGGTTGATCGATTCCGCAAGCAGCCACCGGCCCCAGCGGCCGTCCACGGTTTCCGGAAGCCGTTCATGGCTGTTTCGCTCCGCCTGACCCGCCAGAAAGACAATGGCTTCCTCGACCATCATGGACACAATATGCTCCAGGATATCATCAACGAAGGTTTTGGAATCCCTGCCTGCCATTTCACAGGCACAGACCGTCGCCTGCCGGGCCACGTCCACGTCCCAGATATCCATTTTCCCGTTGACATGCAGCAGATCGCTGGGCGTAAGCGTCGACTCCTCAATGATGCCTGAACGGAACAGTTCGTCTGCATTCAATTGGACGACATGACTGACATCGAGTTCCTTTATAAGCGATGATATGCTTGCAGGCCCGCGGTTCAGCGCACCTGCGAGCCGAACGGCCCTGTGATCGGTAATCCCCATTTCACCGGGGTCTATTGTCTTTGGAAACATCCAGTAATGAATATCTCCAGGCACCCAGTATCCCTTTTTCCCTTTCAATGCCATGATCTCTTCATGAACGCGGGGATGCTGCCAGGCAAGCCTGGACAAAGGGACAACCCGCTCGGGCCCCACCTGGGGTGTTGCGCCCTGGCCGAAGGAAATGCGGCTGTCGCAACCCACGCATGCGGTTCTGATACGGGCCGCCTTCACAGCCGTTTCTATCTGCCCCACGCGCGCTCCTTCATCAGAGACCGCAATCTGGCCGTCTTTTATAAAAGCGATATCCGTAGTGGTCCCTCCCACGTCGATCATCAGGGCATTCCCCTCGCGGGAAAAGAACAAGCCCCCGATCGCGCTTGCCGCAGGCCCGGACAGAATGGTTTCCACGGGTTTTTTCACCGCTTCCATATATGGCATCAGCGATCCGTCCCCTTTGACGATCATCAGCGGGGCCTTGATATCGAGTTCGGCAAGGGAGGCCTTGACCGCTTCAATGAACTCCTGCATCACCGCAACCAAAGATGCGTTCAGGCTCGCGGTGGCGGCACGCACAATGGAATCCAGCCTTGTGGACAACTGATGCCCCAGGACAACCGGCAGGTCGCAAACCTTTGATACCCGCTCGAATGCGGCATCTTCATGGGAAGGATCCAGCGGGCTGAAATAACCCGATATGGCAAACGCATCAACCTCGTCTTTGTTTTCACATACCCACTGCTCGATCCCTTCAAGATCCGGCGGCTGTCTTTCCTCTCCCTGGGAATTGTGGCCGCCGGCAAAAAAACCATGGCAGGCCGCTGAAAACTTATCCTCCAGGCCAAAAGATTCGACCAGATCGCGGTCGTATCCGATGAGGATCAACCCCACCTTACGGGCCTTGCCTTCGGCGATCGAGTTGGTCGCCAGGGTGCTGGATATACCGACCAGCTTCACCCGTG
>SLGU01000199.1 GCA_007136525.1 Desulfobacteraceae bacterium
GATGGCTTCAATCTTTTTCATGATTTCTCTCCCTGTAATTTTTGAATTTCCTGCAAAACAGGCCCTTTATATTGGTTCAGCACACTGTCAGGGGCCGATTTCAAAGGCCCGCTCCCCGTGAATCGCGCTGTCAAGCCCCTGGATCTCATCGTCTTTTCCAACCCTAAGCCCCCCGGTCAAAAGGCTGGTGATCCCGATCACGATCAGGGTCGCAACCGATACGAATATGATCGTGGCGATGATGGAGAGAAACTGAATCCAGAGCTGGCCTGGATTGCCGTAAAACAGGCCGGCAGCACCTTCGGTAATGGCGGGGTTGGCAAACAGCCCCGTTGCAAGCGCACCCCACATGCCGCAGATGCCGTGCACGCCGAAAGCGTCGAGGGAGTCGTCATAACCCATGCGGTGCTTGAGCTTGGCGACGCTGATATAACCCAGCAGGCCCGCTCCCAGGCCGATGGCAAGGGCTGCCGGCAGGCCCACGAACCCGGCTGCCGGCGTAATGCCCACGAGCCCTGCCACCACGCCGGAAGCCAGACCCAGCACGGTCGGCTTTTTGTCGACCAGCCATTCCGCGAACATCCAGGCCAAAGCCCCCATGGCCGCCGATGTATTGGTGACCATGAACGCCGATGCGGCAATGCCATCCGCAGCAAGCTGGCTGCCGGCATTGAAACCGAACCAGCCGAACCAGAGCATGGCGGCTCCCAGGGCCGTCAGGGTGATGCTTGACGGGAACATCGCTTCCTTGCCATACCCGACGCGCCTTCCCAGCACCAGGGCCAGCACGAGGCCCGCCACGCCCGCATTGATATGCACCACGTTGCCGCCGGCAAAATCAAGGGCCCCCATTTCATCAATCCAGCCGCCGCCCCACACCCAGTGGCACATGGGGCTGTACACCAGGGTGAGCCACAGCACCGTGAAGACGACCCAGGAAGAAAACTTCATGCGGTCCACCGCTGATCCAAGCACAAGGGCCACGGTAATGCCCGCAAAAGTCATCTGGAACATGATAAAGGTATATGTCGGTATGGTATCGGAAACATCCCCCGGTCCGATGCCGTTTAAAAACAGGTGCTCCAGCCCGCCGATCACGCCCCCCACATCCGTGCCGAAGGCCAGGGTGTAGCCCCACATGACCCAGATAACGCTCCCCAGGCAATAGGCCACAAAGGTCATGGCAAACGTGTTCAACAGGTTCTTGTAGCGCGACATGCCGCCGTAGAACAGGGCCAACCCCGCCGGTGTCATGATCATGACAAGGGCCGTGGCCACAATCATCCAGGCGGTATCGCCGGAATCCAGGCCGTCCCCCGCCAGGGCCCGTCCCGCAGTACCGGCCACCCCCACTATTGCTGCCAACAACAGCACCAACCATCTCCTTCTCATTTCCCCCCCCTTATTAATTGGTGTTACAGTGTTAATGAAACGGCCGAACCGCCGCTTAATCGGGATCCGGAAGCACGGCAAGCAGCTTTGATTCAATTTCCGCCGCCCCCTTCCCGCCGACTTTGTTCCCCTGCGAATCCCTCACGTAAAACACGTCAACGACCTGATCGACCTTGGTTGCAATTTTGGCCACCCAGATATCCAGGCCGCACCGGGCGAAAACATCGGTCACCCGGTACAGGAGCCCTGGAAAATCGTAGGAAAAGACTTCAATAATGGTAAAAAAGCTCGAACTTTCATTATCCACGACCACCCTGTTGGGCCGGAAAGCCACATGCTCCTTTCGGACCGGGTTTTCCGTTGTCACCACCCGCGCCAAATCCAGTTTCCCTTCAAGCACGGCGGCCAGGTTCTCCTCGGCACGGTGCCACCGCTCTTCCTCAAAAATGAGATCCGGCGGCGGGGTTACCGTGAAAACATCCAGCGCGACCTTGTTTTTCCAGGTAAAAACCTGAACATTCAGGATATCAATGCCATTGAGCGTAAAAACGCCTGAAATGGCTGAGATCAAGCCGGGCTGGTCTTTTGCGCAGACAACAACCGTGCGGGTATCGAATGATTCCCCCCGCCTTACATCCCATACAAAAGGCGCCTCCCCCAGGCGGCTGTACAGGCGGATATGGGAAACGATGTCGGAAGCGTCCGTATATAACAAATATCTCGGTGAAAGGGCGGCCAGGGCAGCTTCCAGGTCCATCCCCGGAATATGAAGCTCCCGGCGGACATATGCCCTTGCCTTCTCGGCCTGCTTGACCGCGGTCGTGGATGCCAGCTCGCCTTTTTCCAGGATTCTCAAAACCTTCAGGAAAAAATCGCGGACAAGGGTGGCGGTCCAGTCGTTCCAGGCTTTGGGGCCGGTCGCCATGGAATCGGCAACGGTAATCAGGTAAAGCATCTTCAGCCGCCCGATATCCTTGACGGCCCTGGCCATGCGAATGGCGGTTTCCTCGTCGTAGATGTCCCGCCGGGTTGCTGTTTTCACCAGCAGCAGGTGGTTTTTGATGAGAAAACAGATCAGGTCGACCTCGCGGTCCGCGTATCCGAAACGCCTGAGCACGGTTTCCGCCATTGCTGCACCGGCATCGGAATGGCGCTGGTCCGGAACGCCCTTTCCGACGTCGTGGAGCAGTGCGGCCAACAGCAGCAGGTGCTTTTTCTTAAGCGCCCGAAAGAGCTTTCCGGCCAGGCCTTCCGCAACGGCGTCCGCATCCCCCTCCCCCAGATTCTTGAGCCCCTGAACCACGCGGATGGAATGGCGGTCCACCGGAAACAGGTGGTAAGCGTCAAACTGGATGCGATCGACAATTCCTTTAAATTCAGGGATCAGGACGGCCAGAAAACCCGTCTCCAGCATCTGCCCCAGCACGTTCACCGGCGATGAAGCCGTCACCAATATTATTTCTAAAGATTTTTTCACCTCCGGGTCCCTGCGGAACCGATCGTCAACGAGCTCCAGAAATTCCCGCACCAGGCGGGTCGCTTCCCGGACAAGGGGCAGGCGCATCCGTGCACTCACTTCGAAAATTTTAATCAGCAGGACCGGTTCATCCATGATCTTGTTGGCGGAAATGAAATTCACGCCCCCCCGACTCAACTGAATACCGGCAACATCCGGCCGCTTCCGGAAAAACAGGCTGCGCCGTGACGGCTTTTCATAGCCCAGCTCATAAAGAAGCAGCAGGAGCTGCTTTTTGACGTACCCCATCTTTGCATGCAGGTCGCCCATCAAAGCCTCTACGGGCATCTGTGCCTCTCTCAGCACCAGGTTCATGTCATCGGCCAGCCGTGTCTGGTAATCAAAATACAGCTGGTCGCACTTGCGCCCGGCCATGTAATGGAGACGGTTCCGAATCCCCCATATGTATGAAAGGGCATCGCACATGTGCGTGTATTCGTCATGGGAAAGGATGCCCTGGTACTCGAAGTCCCTGAATGTCTTGAGCCCGAAGCGGATCTTTCCGATCCACAACAGGGTGTGGTAGTCCCTCAACCCCCCGGCCCCTTCCTTCAGGTTGGGCTCCAGCAGAAATGTCGAATCGCCGTAATCTTCATGGCGCTTGCGGTTTCGTTCCACCAGCCAGCGTATCACCTTGGTTGTAAAACGGTCGGTTATGCGTTCGCCCAGCTCCTGTGCGAGCTTTGCGTAAACCGGGGACATGCCGCAGACAAAACGGGCATCGAGCATGGATGTCAGGGTCTCATAATCCGTTTTCGCGATCTGGATGCAGTCCTTGAGCGACCGGATCGCGTAGCCGATGTCCAGTCCGATGTCCCAGAGCGGGTAAACATATTCCCGGACCAGCGCTTCGGCTTCGTCCGGTACTGTTTTGTCAAACAGGATCAGCAGGTCAACGTCGGAGTGGATGCACTGCTCTCCACGGCCGTACCCGCCAAGACCAACGATGGCATGGGGGTTTTTGTCAATGGCCATGGCCGGTCCCACGCGGCTGGCGGAAAAGCTTTCCCGGAAATAGGCGTCCAGAAGCTCCGCATGGGCATTGAGAAACGCAGACGGCTCCCATTGCGTAAACGTTGAAAAAAGCGTTTTCCTCTTTTCCCGCAGGGTTTCCGCTGGGGTTGTTTTCAAATCGTCTTTTATGCTGCCTGTTGGGCCGATAACCATTGCCATATCCTTTCGGGTTTCGTTTCATTACATTGCAACTGGTATGCCATACTTCAAAAAATTAAGTATAATCTTTTATATCAATACTTTATATCATTAATAAAAAATCAACATACCAAACAGGAATTTACAAAAATGTTAAATCAAAAGACAAAAATGTTAAAGCGAATTTATTTTAAGGGGGAAAATGGCAGGTTTTTTTGAGAAGCTGTCTGCTTTCTGCAGGCGGCGGCAAAATCCTCCGGGTAGTGCCCGTTGACAAACCGCAATTGCGCCTCGGAAAAAGAACCGGGCGATTCCGGCAGGCGGGGCAGAAAGCAGTAAATAAGCCGCTGGCCGGCTTCCGGGGCGTCGAGGCGCTTTGAGCACTCGATGCTGGTAATCATCCGGGCTCCAAGGCCCGACAATGCCTTCACCGCGAGCAGAATGGCGAAATCCAGGGATCTGCGGACGCTTTGGTCCGCTTCCACAATATTGCCGACGTTTGTCAGCGGCACGAGGTTGATCTCCCACTGTGAGGTCTGCGCCTTGGGAACAAACAGCATCACATTTTCATCAGAATAGACAACCAGTTCGGACGGTCTGTCCGGGGCGCCGTCCATGCGCTCATTGCTATGAACGGCCTGGACGAGGGCTTCAAAAAACGGCACCCCGGTATGCTCGAAATACATCCTTGTAAACGCTTCGACCTGGTCCCCGCACGCATACGGGTAAACACCAAGGCCCGGGGTGTGGGCGGGCGCAACATCGGTTGGAATCAAGGCGTATTGCTGGTGCACCTGCTGGTGGGACCCGTGAAGGCGGTAACCGGTTGGTGAAAAATCAAAGCCGAAATTCCACCCCCAGAGCGTTCGATTGAAGGTCAATGCATCACGACGCCCTTGATGGGCCAGTTCACTGCATATTTCCACCCTGAGGGCCTCCAGGTCTTCCGGGCTGATCATTCGTCTTCCCGGAAAACGGCTGATTCCTAAGTCCTGGGCAATGCGCAGAAATGTCCGCTGGTAATAGAGATGCCGCATCCCGGTCATATCGTCTTGGGTCAGTTCCTCAATATGGTACCGGACGGCGTCATCGGCCATGTTGGCGGCATAATGACCCCAGGGAATGTAGCTGTTGGCCCGGAGGTATTCAAAAACGTGCGATTTTCCGTCAGGGCTTTGCCATTCCCCCACAATTTCGCTTTCTCCCTGCGCTCCGGGACGCAACACCATAACCTGACGGTATGCCTCGGGCAGGTGTGGATTGTTGGCCAGGACCTCAAAAAGGTCGCGCCTTCGGATGCGCGCCCGGACCCTGCCGTTTTCATCTGTGAAATACTGCAAACCAACAGGTGCGCCCGTTTCCGGATCATGGATGAACGCGCAGGCGGCTTCAGCAAGGTGGACCAGGTCGCGCCCGTCCGTCGATGTCTGAGCAAGGGCAAGGGCAAGCGGCTCCGGCAGCCTGTCCATCAGCCGATCCGCGAAATCCGCCGGCGCACCGGCTTCGCGCACCAGGGCGTCAATCTCATCTTTGAGGGACACCCGGTGCGGGTCCGACAGCCGGATCCGCCCCGGGTCGGCCGCGCTTGCATCCGCCCATTCCTTTTTAATAAAAGTTGCGCCGCGGAACGGAAACATGTTGGGAATTTCAAAAACCTTCCCGCCCCGGGAGACCGCAACGTCTGCTGGGGGAAAATTCCCACGGTTTTCATGGGGCTCACCGCCGGGAAAAGCACCGATCGCCCGGAGGTGGTCCTTTTCCCTTAAATTAACCACGCGATAGGAAGGATCGTGTATTTTATAAGCAAATCTCCCTTGGGGGAGAACGCATGACCGCGTATTCATCCATGCCCTCCGAATCTTTTTCGTCTTGACTTTCACCCCTGAACAATGAATATTTTTCAGAAACAGGGGGGCAAAACGGATATCAATATAATAATAAATGCTATCAACAACTATCAGAAGATAACGGGAAAATCCAGTCCCGGGATAGCGCATCGGTTTATTGGGGACCCGTTGAAAGGGCTGACATGATACAGCGCATGCTTCTGCTCTGCCTTGCAGGCGCCGCCGGCACACTCTGCCGGTATGCCCTTTCCGGGCTGACCCACAGGATTGCGGGCACCGCTTTTCCGTTCGGAACACTTGCGGTCAATACCGCCGGATGTTTCGCGGCCGGGTTGCTTTGGGCCCTTTTCGAGCACCGCTGGCCCGTTTCCGGAGAAATGCGCATCATCGTCATGATCGGTTTCATGGGGGCCTTTACCACTTTTTCCACGTACATTCTTGAGTCAGGGGAACTTGTCCGGACAGCCCAGTACGCTGCAGTGGCCGGCAATATTTTCCTGCAAAACGGGCTCGGGTTCCTTGCGCTCCTGGCGGGGATTTCACTGGGCCGCTTA
>SLGU01000247.1 GCA_007136525.1 Desulfobacteraceae bacterium
GGATTAGGAATCCATTGCTCTATCCACTGAGCTACGGGGGCATAAGTTCTATAATGTCATGGAAAAAATGCAATAACCCTTTCAGCGCCCTGCCTTGACGGCGGCTATTTTTAAATCGCTTTTCAGCGGGGGAATATTCAAGCCCAGCAACAGCGTCGCATATGATCAAGCTTTTTTTGATACCATAGTTGAAAGTTGCTTTCAAGCACCGAATCTCTTAATTTCCAGGTTGCGGCGAAATTTTTTTACCCTCCGGAAAAAAGTTCAAAACCAGCGCCGATTGATCTCGTTTCATAGGAAATAACCAAAAAGCTTTTATATTGTTCAACAGAAGATAAATCGCGGCTGTCTATGTTTTTGGCTCCTACGGCACCGGTCGTCACCATCCGCAAAGCGATGTGGACATCGGCATCCTGATTTGCCCGGAATTTCTCGGGTCTGCAGAAGCCTTGAAACAGGAATTCATGGCTGCACTGGTAAGAATCCTGAGAAAAGAGATTCCCCCGGTCATCATGAATCATGCGGGAGAAGTCCTGCTCAAGCAGATCCTTGCGTCTTTAAAGGCCATCAGGCGCCTGTAAAATAAATGGTTTCGCATAATCCATCCCCGTCTTCTCCGACGTACCCATCAAGGGGGCGGACATTTTCCTCAATAACGCGCCCCTGGGGAAGAATGGCGTTTCGCTCCAGGTAATACCTTGACAGCAGGGGTTTTCTGGCAAGTCCCAGCCCGGCGAGGCCTTGGGCCACTGTGTGATCCCCCAGTTTGAGAAAGGAACCCTTGGGATTGATGGCCATGCGGAAACTGGCTTTGCTGGGAATGACGGTTTCGATGAGGTTGCGGTTGCGCACCGAATAGGTGATCAGCGGGTTTTTATCCCGCAGGAGAAAGCCCTGGCGGACCACATGCAGGGTGAGAATATCACGGCCGCCTTCGGACAGGTCGCAGGTCATGGCTTCCGGGGTTATGGTGAAACGCATGTCGGCAACGAATTTCGGGTATCCCCATTCCCCCCGGCCGGCATCCCGCGCGGTCTGATCTGTCACCGGCAGATGGATGACCAGAGATCCGAATCCCGGGTATCGCCCCTCCATCAGCGCGGGAAGCAGAAGCGGCGGGGGTTTCTGGCCATGCACCACCGGCACGATGACGCCGACCTCCCCGTAAGGGCCGATGGATGTGTCCAGGTAATTGAAGACAACGACGCCCAGCAGCGCCCTGTTGCCCGGCAAGCAGACCGGGTGGAGGCGCCGGGTGGGCATCAGGGCCTCGACGGCATGTTTATCTGCGGTGTAAAAGAGCGCAAACGCGTCGTCTCGAAAATACAGAACCGGGCTTTCGAAAGTGGCGACGCCGTGGGAAAGCATTTTGCCGGGCCGCAAGGATGAAGGGAAAAACGGTTTGTCAGTCAAAATTGTCCCCTTTTTCTGCTGGATAAGCGATGTGCCACGATTATTTCAATAGGACTTTTTTATCTGTTTCACGCAAACAAGTCAAATTCAAATAACAGGACGCTATTTGCAGTCCAGCCGCCGGATGCGAAGAACTCCCGGTCGAAAATTTTATCCGTGCCAATCCCGCTGAAGTTATCCTGATGGTTATGCTTATTGATAAATGCTTGTGGCAATGATTATTCAATATTCAGCACTGCACACCGGTCGGCTGCGGCGGCGAACCTCCGACGGGCTTATCTGTGGTGCGCCTTCTCGGCTCACCGCCGGTCCGACCGATGTGCTTGAGGCACTGATCAACAGTTATGATCTCCCGGCATTTATCGGATGAGCCATAAAATTGACCAATTCCGTGGGTAGGTGGGGCGGTGCTGCCCACGGCAACAATTGCAGGGGGTTGCTGATAGCTCTTGGCGAAGCGGACACCAGCGCCCTGTGGCCCTGCCGTTTATCACAGGGTGCGGGGGAGCGAGCTATAGAGATATCAGCGTTCTCCTGCAGTTGCCGGGGCAGCACCGCCCCACTAACCCACGGAATTGACCTTGACAAAAGGATTACTTGCGGCAACGTATGGCATTGAAGGCGCTGAAGCGCTTACAAACGGATGACGCTGTTCAGCGTGCCATGCTCGTTGAGTGCCGTGTCGCAGCAGCCGGGATCGATCATCCATTCGCCGTCGATAATGAATTTGTACTCGTAATTGCCGTCGGAAAGCAGTTTCGCTTTTTTCCAGACGCCGGTTTCGTCCCTTTTCATGGGGTCGGCACTTTCAGACCACTGGTTAAAGGTTCCCGCTATCAGCACCTGGTGGGCTTCCGGTGCCATGATCCTGAACTCGATGCGTTTGCTCTTTCTTGCCATGTTTTTTCCTCCTTCAACGCTTTGTTGCTACGCCATGCGCGAGCAACCATTCTATAGAGAACCCGGCCCAAAGCAGCGCTGCCCAAGCGGCGGATAGCTGCAAAAGGCCCCTGAATCCAAATGTATCTTTATGCAAGGTGATGCCGCCGTCCCGGTCACCCCATGGCGCCCGAGGCGATGGTGCTGTCGATTTCATCACCGGACATCCCGATGATATCGGCAAGCACGCTGCGGTTATGCTCTCCCAGGGCGGGCGCAGGGCCCCGGACCTGCACCAGGCTGTTTAATGCTTTCAGGGCCGGGCCGAAAATAGTGATAATGCCTGCGCCCGGCTGATCGATATCCACCAGAAGCCCCCTTGCAAGAGTGTGGGGGTGCTCCACCACCTGCTGGATATTGTTGACGGTAGCTGCCGGCACACCATGGGCCCGCAGTTTTTCAACGGCTGTTTTTGGGGGAAATTGCCGGGTCCAGTCCTCGATAATCGTTTTCAGGGCCGGCTCATTTTCATTGCGGACGAAAAAATTGGAAAAGCGTTCGTCATCGAAGAGTTCAGGGCGGCCGATGGCATCGCACAACCCCTTGAACGGCTTGTCCCCGGCGCAGATCAGAAAAACAAAGCCATCCGATGCCTGGAAGGTGTCAAAGGGCGTCACATAGGGATAACGGTTTCCCGAGCGCTTCGGGATGTTGCCCGTTACCGTGTAATCCACAAATTTGGCCTCCAGGAGCTGAACAGCCACATCAAACATGGAAACATCGAGGTATTCTCCCTGTCCTGTCCGTTCACGGGCGAACAGGGCCGCGCTGATGCCAAGCGCCGCGTACATGGCTGTGGAGATGTCCACGATCAGGGTCCCGGCCCGGAGGGGTTCCCCCTCAGGGTACCCGGTGGTGCTCATGAGTCCGCTGATGGCCTGGATCACGGCATCGTATGCGGGTTGCGAAGACAGGGGGCCGGTTTGGCCGTAGCCGGAAATGGAGCACATGATCAGGCCGGGGTTGACCGCCTTGAGATCGTCATAGGCCAGGCCAAGGCGGGCCATGACACCGGGCCTGAAATTTTCCACCAACACGTCGGATTTGGCCGCCAGGGATTTGAAAACCGCGACAGCTTTTTCGTTTTTCAAATCCAGCGTAATCCCTTTTTTGCCCCGGTTCAGGGTTGTAAACGAAGCAGACTGCGAGCCCTTGTAGGGCGGGAACAGACGCGCTTCATCCCCAAGGCCGGGTTTTTCGACCTTGATGACTTCCGCTCCCAGGTCGCACAGAAAAAACGTGGATCCCGGGCCTGCAACGGTTGTTGTAAAATCAATGACGCGGACACCTTCCAGCATTGAACGCATGATCTATACCCCCTTCATTAACGGTTGCCGTGAGAATTCGTAAAGACATCCAGGCCCAATTATAAAGGAAGATTTCAAAAAGCGTGCCATGATGAAGCACTGGCGGCGATAAAGTAAATTATATAATTATTTCAATATGATATATAATTACATTAAGCCGGAAAAAAAGTATATTTCTGCAGCATGTCTCCTGACGGGTGACAAAGGAAAGGGGTCAGTGTCTTCTGACGGTTGACACCGGAATGGAAAAATCTGAAACCGACTTTTCCTATGCAGTCAGCCTTTACCATAACAAAAAAATAAATTATATTATTGGGAAATTGTTTTAAGCCCCATCCAGGGGTGTTGCTTATTTCTGAGATGAAAAAACATGGCAATGCTATGAAGGCGGGTTATGGTAAAGCGTATCATGCGATTCTGGGGATTTCCCCCGGCGCCGGGCGTGAGGAGATCAAGGCGGCGTCCACCATCCAAACGCCGGCAAAGGTGAAAATTGATCGAAAAACCTCTCTGGATCAGCCATCGCGGCTACAAAAAAAATGCCGCTGAAAACACCCGGGCCGCGTTTCAGGCCGCTGTTGAGCTTGGGTTTTCCTGCCTGGAAACCGACCTGAGACTGACCCGGGACGGCCGCATCGTCCTGGTCCACGACCCGGACCTAAAACGCCTTGCCGGTGACCGGCGAAGGGTGGGGGATTTAACCGCCGCGGAGCTAACCGGCATCCGGCTGAAGGCGCCCATAGAACCGCACCGCAGCCCTAATTCCCACGGTACACCGGAAAACAAGGAAGATGACGCAAGCCATGTGATGTTTTTTGATGTGTTTGCCGCCGCGTTTTCCCATTGCCGGTGGGTCCTGGACATCAAGCCGGAAGCAGGCGATAAAACCATCCTGGCCCTGGCCCGGTGGGCCAAAGCCAAAGGCATGGTCGACAAAATCATCGAAAACGCCAGGGTGCTGACCTGGGATGCCGGCCATGAAGCGCTGGCGCGCCTTCATTTTCCCGGCATCAGGTTTTATGCAAGGCAGCCGGAATGCTGGCGGGCGGGAATTGCGGCGCTGTCCGGCATGCCAGGGCTCGGGGGGATTCAACCCGGGAGAACCTATGCCATACCGCCGTCTGTTTTGGGCCTGCCCCTGTTTCGGGCGTCCATTGTGCGGCGTTTCCACGAAAGAGGCGCATCGGTCGTGGCCTTTCTCCCGCCGGCCGGGGCTCCGGCCCGGCGTGCGGTTGCGGCCGGCTTTGATGAAATCCTGACCAACCATGAAAAAGAGGCAGGCCAGGGGCCTGCGCCTCGCGCAGTATAGGTGCTGTGCCCGCGCGCTGCCGCGGGCTGTCATGTTTCGGTCAGCGTCCGGAACCGTTCGATGATTTCCCGGCGCTCGCGGCGCAGAAGTTCCACCAGTTCCTCGTTGTTCCAGAAAAACGTCCGCACGAGAATCTTGTCCCGGTAGAGCAGAATGTTTCGCCGGTAGCGCAGGGTGGCGAACCCCGCCGGCGGCAGCAGCGCCAGGTATGCCGCCACCCATTTCAGGTCAATGCCCGCGTCATACCAGAGCCAGAAGCCCAATCCGCCGTAAGTGAGGGTAAAGGACAGAAACCCCACGCCAAAAAGAACAAAGGCGCGCACGGCCTCGTCTTTGGCAAAACGGGCCGCAAGCCAGGTGAAAAGGTAGGGCACCGCGTTGTGCACCAGCCCGAAGAGCGCCACGGGCGCCATGATGAGCGCGTAAATGGTCATGCGCAGGCGGATAAGCCGTTCGGTTACCGGCTCGTCCAGGGGTTTCTTGACAAACCGGCTGAGCTCGTTCTGGTGGAAATGGTCCTTGTACAGGTTCACGCCCCTGCGCAGGGCGGCAACCGATGACGGGTCCCGAAGCGAAGCTTTAATCAGGATTTGCGCCAGGTACTCCCGGTTCTGCAGGCGGGCTTCCAGTTGCGCCGGGGCGCCTTCCGCATCCGGCCGGTACCAGTTCAGTGCTTTCCAGACCCATTGCTTCAGGCGCGATGGCGGCTTTTCAACCCGTGAACCCTTTGGCGCCCTGGTTTTTTCAGGATCGGCAGGCGGCGCGATGCGGTAGCCAAGGACGCCGGAAAGATCCTCTGCCAGTTCGCTGATCTGGGTGTCTTCGACGTGCATGGCCTCGCGCCGCAGTGCTGCCTGGAGATCCAGGGTGAGTTGGCGCACGGCGGCTTCCGGGTCTTTGCGGTGCAGGTCAAGGTAGTCAACCACGTGAATCGGCTGGCCGAATCGCAGCAGCACCGTTGACAGGAAAAGCTCCCGGCGCTCAAATGTCAGACCCACGGGTACAATGGTCAATCCGAGGTGAAATTGATTCCGGGCTTCCGCACCTAAAGCGATTCTCGCGGTGCCGCTGCGCAGGTTGAATACCTGGCCAAAGGGCGAGTTCCGACCCTCGGGAAACAGCCCCAGGCAGCCGTCGCGCTCAAACAACTCGTAAACCTTCTCGAAAACTTCCACGTTGCGGGTACTGCTGCCTTCCGCCTCGCCGGACCGGTAAACGGGGATGGCCCCGACGCGTCGAAACAGCGCGCCTATGAACCGGTTGCGGAACAGGCCGCTTTTTGCCAGAAAATGAATCTGGCGCCGGGTCTGCATGGCCATGAGGATGGCATCAAGGATGGAGCCGGGATGGTTGGCCGCCAGGATCACCGGGCCGGACGGGGGAATGCGTTCCGGGTTCAGGGCGCGCACTTCGACAAAATACAGGTGGCTGAAAACGCGAAGCAGCCAGAGAATAAATCGGTAAAGACTCATGGAAAATAGCGCCC
>SLGU01000303.1 GCA_007136525.1 Desulfobacteraceae bacterium
ATATAACAGGAATCGCCACCCGAACAAACGGCCTTAATGAAAAAAATTGATTTTTCAAAATGTTACCTCCTGATTTTTGTCCCGTGTAAAACGATAATAAACAAGGTGTGATAACAAAAACGCTGTTTGATTTCGGTTACTATCGTTTAACAGGAAAAGCATGTCAAGCAGAAATTTTTTCAACCTTTCTTCATTATACCTCGGGGCAAAGTTCGTTGCAGTTCCTGTCGCCCAAGACTTGCGCTGGACCCTTCGTTCCTTCACGAACAGTATAGGACAATGGTTTTATCCCTGGAGTATTTGTTCTTCCCCTCCGTCAAAATATCGGTATTTTCCCTATCGGCGCCTGTAATCTTGCAGAAACGGTAATTATTTGACAAATAATTTTTTCTCACTAAATATTTGTTTATAGGGAAGGCCAAACCAATTGTGAAATTGGGACGGAAAGTCACGGGTCTTAACCAAGATAGCCGGACTGCCATTTAATGAGTGGCAGTCCGGCTTTTTTTATTTCACTCTACCACGATACCGGATGCTTGATACGCCAACGAACAAGGGCGTAAAGTCAGTTCACCTTTTCCGTTAACCTCAAAAAAGGATTAGAAGTCATGAAATCAAACGAAAAGCGAAAACTTTACCATGCATTTATCGTTTTTGTTTTGACGCTGTTGCTGGCGTTTGGAACAGCTTCATCCGCAATGGCTGAATCTGGGGCAAAAAATTACAAATTCAACGCCATGAGCCGCAACCTATATCTGGGGGCGGATATTTTTAAAGTGGTTAATGCCGCCCAAATGAATCCAGAGATGATTCCCTATGTGGTTGCCGAAGTGTATCAAACCATGCTTTTTACCAATTTCTGGGCGAGGGCTGAAGCCATCGCTGATGAGATTATGACACACAAACCCCTTGTAATTGGCCTGCAGGAAGTATCTACGTTCTATAAGCAGACGCCGGGCGATTTCATGATAGGCAATCCTGAAAAAGCGACCGACGTCGTCATCGACTTTTATGAGGTGCTAAATGATGCATTGCTTGCCCGGGGGCTGGTGTATGAAGCTTTTACGGTGACGAATGCAGATGTCGAATTGCCGATGGTGGATCCTGAAGCCGATCCTCCCTATTATTTATCAGATGTTCGGATGGTGGACCGTGATATGGTCCTTGTGAAGCAAGGATATGATGCAGAAGTTTTACTCGCCGATAATTTTACAGTCAACCTTGCACTGAATCTCGGCGGTGTTGATGTGGAATTTACCCGGGGTTTTCTGATTGTTGATGTAGATATCAGCGGACAAACCTTCCGTTTTGTTAATACCCATCTGGAAGTGCGCAGCGCCGCAGGTAGTGTATTTAGATTCGTCCAGGACAGACAGATGCAGGAACTGACAGGGCAATTAGCCTATTACTCTGCCTTTGATACAATACCAATTGTAATGATGGGAGATTTTAACAGTTCGCCGAAAGATGTACCCGGTCAGTACTATCACCCCGACCTGGGAGGACTGGATTACATACCGCCCTATATGCAGGCAATTGAAGCAGGTTATCTGGATACATGGCTGCTCCAGAAAAAAAAGTATGATGAGGGGTATACCAGCGGATTTGATGAGTATGTCAGCGACCCGTCAGCCGAGCTCACATCCCGCATAGATCTCATTTTTGTTGACCCCAAAGACATGTTTATAATTAAGACCAAATGTGAAGTGGTTGGCAATGACGTATCGGATATGATACCCAACCCTATAGATCCTGATACGCTAAAACTTTGGCCGTCGGATCATGCGGGTGTGGTCGCGGAAATTCAGTTTTTAAAGATGCCTCCCCAAAGCAGGGGAAAACCCGGTGTACAATAATACAAATGCGGCGGGTCGACCTGGTGGTTGCCGCCGTTGATCAGAATAATATTGTTCAGGCAATCGCGCATAACAGACATCCTTTTCTGATTGGCGTATAATGGCATCCCGAATATCTGCGGCAGAGCCATACCAGGCATCAAGACACACACGGATCAATATAAGCCCCAGGCATTTGCCACAGCACGCAGAGCAGTGCGGACCTGCGGAAAATGCCTGGGAGTCATATAGACATGGATTCAGAAATTGTATTTTAATTGGGCGGTAACAATGTTGCCGGCGCTGTCAAAGGCTGAATCGCTGCCTGCGGCAAAAAACTGGCCGATGACTTTGAAGTCCAGGTCGCTTATCACCGACCATGATACAGCCGGAGAAATGAACACCGCATTTTCGTCCGGGTAGCCGATCAGGGTGAGGGTGCCGTCGAGAAGCGGGTGAAGAGGGTAGGACATTTGCATGGTTGCCTGGTAGCGGGAGAAGGACGGGTTGTCCGGCGATAGTGCCCCGGTCGTCACTTGGAGCGGGTCCCTGCCGCCTTCCCGGTTGTAAAGAAGTTCGGCGACCGCGAACAGCCCGTTTGCAAGCATGTAATCAAGCGATGCGGCAATGACGATATTGGCGTCGCGGCGTTCGTCGTCCTTGTCGATGTCGTAAAAGCCCATGGTCTCGCCTTTGAGCCCGGCCCCGCCCAGGTTGCCGGCCCACCCTGCACCGGCGGCAAGCCGCTCCCTGTAGTAGCCGCCGATTAACTGGACGTCGTAACCCCGCGCATTAAAGCCGTAAAGCAGCGCGATTACGCTGTTTTCCGTGTCTCTTTCCGTGCTTGCCGCCAGTTCGATGCGCTTGTCAAAACCGATAAATCGTTGAATGCGGATCGCATCGGAGCCGGGGCGCTCCGGGTAGTCGAAATCATAGATCGAGTATATGTTGAAGATGTCATTGGGGTTGGTGATCATGTTCACGCCCCAGTTGACCCGCTGGCGGCCTGCACGGACATTCCAGTCGCCTTGGTCCCATTCGGCGTAGAGCCGGTCCGGGATGTAATGGAGCACCCAGTCATCCCGTTCGATGATCGTCCAGGAGAGATCGACCAACCCGTTGTCTCTTGTGAAGCCCTCCACGTAGCCGGGAAAATCCCGGACAAGGTCGCCCGCAAACATGCGCGTGCGCATCTGCCAGTGAAAAGAAAGCGCCGACGTTGGGTCATAGCGGATATTCAGCCGGTTATGGAGGCGGTACTCCATCCAGGCTTCATTCTCTCCGGTGACAGGATGTTCAGCCGCGAAACGCACCGGGCTGCCCTGTAGATATCCCCCTATGCTGAAATGATCCGCGATTTGTGCGTTGCTGCCGGATCCGGCCGCAGCCAGGGGCGAAAACCCCAACACAGCAAGCAGGGCGATCAATAGAATGATCCGCAAATCAGCGGTCATGGCGTTCATCTTTGTCAATGGCGCCGTCGGTCATGGTGATTACCCGTCTTGCCCGCTTGATCACGCGCTCGTCATGGGTGGAAAAGACGAATGTGACGCTTTTTTCTGTGTTCATGCGGCGCATGATGTCCAGAAGATTCATGGCGGCCACGGAATCCAGGTTGGCCGTGGGTTCGTCTGCCAGGATAAACTTCGGCTCCGAGGCAAGGGCCCGGGCGACGGCCACGCGCTGCTGCTGCCCGCCGGACATTTCAGCCGGGCGGGCGTCCTTGCGGTCGCCCAAGCCGACTTCTTCGAGCAATTGGTCCGTCCGGCGCTCGATTTCCTTTTTGCTCCGGTTCTGCAGCAGCATGATGAACGCGACATTTTCCCGGGCCGTGAACACCGGGATCAGGTTGTAGTGCTGAAAGACAAAACCGATGTTCCATAACCGGAAATGAATCCGCTTGCTGTCTTTCATACCGGTGATTTCCACCCCATTGACAAACACCCTGCCGGATGTAGGCATATCCAGGCCGCCGAGCATGTTGAGCAGGGTCGTTTTCCCTGAACCGGAAGGTCCGACAATGCTTGTGAACTCGCCTTTTTCAATGGATAGGGAGACATCCCGGAGCGCATGCACCGGCACGGTATCCGGGTTGTAGATCTTGGACAGCTGTTTTGTTGTTACGAGGCTCATGATGTTGACTTTCTTCTTATCCCTTGTCTTTGGCGGCTTCCACCGGATTGACCCGTATTGCCCGGAGCGCGGGGTAGAGCGATGCCGTCAGGGTTACGGCAATCACGACCATTATGACGCCGGCATATTGTGAAGCGGTCAGAAACGGGTAGACCATTGGATCCCAGCCGATCTCTGCGAGCCCTTCGGCGAACATTCCGAGATCAATGCCAGCCCCGCTGAAATAAAAAATGCTCAGGCCGGCGAGCACGATGCCGGCTATCGCTCCGGTCAGCGTCAGGATCACCGATTCCAGAAGGATCATCATGAATACCCTGAGCCGGCTCATCCCGATGGACAAAAGCATGCCGATCTCCCGCATGCGCTCGAAAATGGCCATGAGCATGGTGTTCAAAATACCGAAGGCAAGGGCGGCCATGATAACCAGGGTGATCACGAAGAGCATGACCCCGCCGTAATCTACGATGGTGCGAAGCTCCGGCGAAAGCTCAAACCAGGTCTGCGCTTTGATGCCCGTAAACGTTTCGTTAAGATCGGCTGCGACCCCCCGGGCGTTTTTCTCGTCGTGCAGCATCATGGCGATTTCGTGGTAAACCGGCCGGTCGGCCAGCAAGCGGGTCAGATCCGACGATCGGACAAAGACGTTTTTTTCATCGTAGCCCTCCGCGGCAGACCGGAAAAGACCGGCAATAGTGAATGCTGCGGAAGTCAGTTCGCTCCCGGCGTCCTCGAACGTCAAAACGATGCGGTGGCCGATTTCAACGTTGTGGGTTTTGGCAAGGCTTTTGCCCAGGATCAAGGCGTTTCGAATGGCCGTGTCAAGATATTCGCCTTTTACCATGTTTTCATGAAAGGTCGTGGTGCGCGTCTCGGTGTCGACATCGATGCCGCGGATCCGGACCCCCGCGGTTTTAACCGGGGACTGAAGCATTCCGTCGGTTAAGGTGCGCGACGTGTGGGACCGCACCCGTGGGTCGCTATCAAGCCATGCCGTGATTTGCCCATGATCCGGGATATACTTCCAGGCGTCGCCTTCAGCGGGAAAATCAGGGTGGTGAACCTGGACGTGGGTAATCTCGTTGTTGATAAGGTAGTCCAACCGCTGCTGGAGCATACCGTTATATGCCCCGATGGTAAATACCCCGGCCCATAGCCCCACGATCACGGCGGCCAGCAGGGCGCCGCTGCGCCCCGGCTTCCGCCAGATGTTTCGCCAGGATATAATCAGCAGGGTCTTCATTTCAGGATCTTGCCGCCTCCAGTATGTCGAGCCATGTGATCTTGACCAGGGGATAAAGAAAAACAGCCATGGCGATCAGAAACACGATCACGCCCTGTGTGTAGAACAGATCCGGGGCAAAAGATACCGGCAGCACCGGGTCCCAGCCCATTTCAAGGATGGCTTCGGCTGCATCGCCCGTCAGTTCTATGGGATTCAAATGGAAATAAAGAAGGACCATCCATGCCGCTGCCAGTCCCGCAACCACACCGATAATGGAGATGCAAAGGGTTTCCAGAAAGACCACGAATGCCAGGCGGAGGCGCTTCATCCCGATGGAGAGCAAAACACCGAACTCCTTCAGGCGCTCCATGGTCATGGTCAAAACGGTTCCGAAAAATCCGAACCCGATCACCACGTATAAAATAGCGGACAGGAGGTAGGCACCGGCCATGTCGAACCGGATGAAATTCAGCAGTTCGGGCATCAGTTCGGGCCATGTATAAACGACCAGTTCATCATCTTCGAATTCGGCCCGGAGCGATTCGGCCACGGCATCGGTATCGCGCACGCGTTGGGGGGCAAAGAGCAGCGCCGAGATATACCCCTCGGCAGACAATAATTCCTGGGCACGCTGCAGCGGCAGGTAAACCTTCTGGTCGTTCATCTCGCGGATGGGATGCGCGACGATGCCCACGATCTCGAAAAGGCCGCTGGCGGACATGCCGAACCGTCCCTGGCCGAGGAGCACCAGGGTGTCGCCCACACTCAGTTCGAGCCGGTCGGCCAGACCCTTGCCAATGACGGCTGCATCCTCCGCCGGGGTAAAAAACCGGCCCTGGACTTTGCGGTCCCTGATACCATTGAAACGGTGCTCCTTTTCAAGGTCGATGCCCGATACCATTGCCCCGCGTGTGGACTGCCCGTTGGCAGCCAGCATGAAGGTCTCGATGCGTGGCAGGACGATTTCGATCCGGGGGTCGGCGTTTTTGGCCCGTTGTTTGATCGATTCATCATAAGCAAAGGTATTGTCAAGGGACGGCTCATCGTCATAGCGATAGTCCTGAAGCTGCAGGTAGCCCGTATTGTACCGGGCCATGTTGTCGATCATTATTTCGTGGGAGCCGCGGTTGAGCGACTGCATGAATACAGCGGCCACTACAGCGAAG
>SLGU01000350.1 GCA_007136525.1 Desulfobacteraceae bacterium
AGCGCCTTGGCCGGGCAGGATTCCACACAGCGCATGCATCGCCCGCAGAAGCTTTTTTCGATAGCCGGGCCGCAGGAAAGCGCCATGTCGGTAAAAACCGTTCCCAGCCGAACCCACGGCCCGAAGGGCCGGGTAACGAGCTGGCAGTGGCGGCCGATCCAGCCCAATCCTGCCCGGGTGGCCGCGGTCTTGTGGGGAAACTCGCCCTTGATATTCTTCCTGTCTGTACGCCTGGAGGCCGCCAGCGGCCGGGCGCGAAATCCCCAGGCTTCAATTTCGGCCGATAAAGTTGCAGACAAGCGGCTGATCTGCCTGTTCACCCTGGCGTACGCGTCTGCATACGCCTTGTTCGGACCGTTCTGGATACCGGCCATTACAGCCGGGTTCATGGGTATGGCCCATGAAAGGGCATAGGGGAATGCTTTGCCGTTTGAACCCAGGGGCGTGGGAAAACCGCGAAGATCGGCCGCCCCCCACAGGACAATGTGCCGCGCTTTCATCCATGTGGACAGCCGTTCTGAAAAAATGCTTGAATTTGTAGACAATACGCAACCCTTTCCTGTCGATTAAGCCACTGTCTGAAACCACGGGTGCCTTGAACCAATAAACACCCATTTCATTATGACGCTTGGTGCATCGGTTCTCCATGCCCGAAAACGGATGAAAAATGCAGCGACAGGCAAATGCCGGTCAGGATTTTAGCGGAAGCGGCCTTGAAAATCATCATCAAAAACCGTAGGGTAATCAGATGCCGCAAAACGAAAAAAAAGAAATTTCACAGACGCCGGCTGCCGGCGCGGTCTTTCGCCGGGGTGCGGCCGCCGCCTGGCCCATATGCCTCGGCTACCTTCCCATCGGGCTGGCTTTTGGCGTGCTGGCCCGTCAGAACGGTCTGGAATGGTGGGCGGTAGGGCTCATGTCCCTTATGGTGTTTGCCGGAAGCGCCCAGTTCATAGCCGTTGCCATGCTTGCCGCCGGCGCGGCGGCGCCTGCAATCATTGCAACCACCTTTTTTGTCAATCTGCGCCACACCCTCATGAGCTCCGCGCTGGCGGTGCACCTCTCCGGCATCAGCCGCTGGTTTCTGGCGCTTTTCGCATACGGCGTCACCGATGAAAGTTTTGCCGTGAACATGTCGCGCTTCCGCGGCGGCAACTGGAGCCCCTGGCATGCGCTGACCGTCAATCACCTGTCGAATGCCGCCTGGATCTGCGCCAGCATATCGGGGGCTTTGGCCGGCCAGTTCGTCCCCGAGGGGGCTTTCGGGATCGATTACGCCCTCACGGGCATGTTCATATGCCTGCTGGTCATCCAGGTATACGGCATGATCCATGTGATCACCGCCCTGGTCGCGGCACTGATTTCCATTGCCTGGTATGTTGCCCTGCCCGGGGCATCCTATATCGTGGGCGCATCCATATGCGCTGCAACCATCGGCTACCTGCTGAAACGCGCCATAAGGAGAAACGGATGACGTTTGCGGACTATCTTTTTCTGTTCGGAGGGATGGGACTGGTCACATACCTGCCAAGAGCGCTTCCCCTGGCATACTTAGCCCATAAAAAGCTTCCGCCTTGGTTCGCGGACTGGCTCGCCCTGATCCCCGTGGCCATTTTAAGCGCACTGATCGCGCCCATCCTTTTTGCCGCTCCCGAAACGCGGGCACTGGAATTGGGCAAACCCGAACTGATAGTTGCCGTACCGACGCTGCTGTTCGCTGTCAAAACCCGCAGCCTGGGGGGTACGGTGCTTGTTGGAATGCTGCTTTTCTGGCTGGCCGGCATGTTCCTTTGAACCGGCGGATTCCGGTTGACATGCAAATCCAATAATGCAATATAGCCCCTATAGCCAAAGCCAATTTATAGCAGTTTCGCAAAAAACCGGCCCTGTTCGCCCATACATTCTTAATAAAACAGGAATAATACAGGCGTCAAGCCGATTGCTGCGGCTGAAAGTCTTATACGAGGGTTCCCCAAGGTGTTGAAAAACGCCGCCACAATGACCGCTTTTCCGATCCGGCAGTACTTTTTACGCTACTACCGGTGCGTATTCCCCTCAATGAAATGGCATTTCGGACACAAGCTGGCCATGGTCATGACGGCCCTCGTCCTTGCCGCGTCATGCATACTGGGCTATACGATGGTATACCGGCAGTTCTCAATGGCGGAAACCCAGTTCAAATCAACCGGAAGGGCGCTGGCCGCACAGCTGGGGGCAGGCTCCGTGGAGCTTGTTTTTGCCGAAGACGCAATCGGCCTGGGAAGTTTAGTCAATTCTCTCAACAGCCAACCGTCCGTCGTGGCTGCCGCTGTTATCAACCGTGACGGGGAGTTTCTGGCACACGCGGGACGCCCGATCCCCTCTTCACCCGTCTGGACTGCCGCCGCCTTTAAAAACCCGGGATCATTTCCCGATGACAACGGCACAGTCTGGTTTTACGCACCGGTAGTGTTCAAGAAAGTAAGTGGCGGGGCGGCATGGGTCGGGCTGGACAAAACAGACCTCATGGCAATCCGGCAGGCCGTTATTCATTCGGGAATTATCGTGGTTGCACTGCTGGTGCTGCTGATAACACTTGTTGCCATACGGCTCGGCCGTTCGCTCGGCCGGCCGATCCAGGACTTGATCCAGGGAACGCGCGCGATCGAATTGGGGCAGTACGGATTCAGGATCAAGGGCAGTCACAGCGGCGAGTTCAAGGCGCTTACCCGTGCGTTTAATACCATGGCTGCCGGGCTGGAGCAAAAAATACGTGTTGAAAAGCTTTTTTCAAGATTTGTTAGCGACCCGGTCGCAGCCCGTTATTTGGCCAGGGACGAAATTGAAATCAGCCGGGAGGGGAAACGGGTCATTGCCAGCGTGATATTCGTGGACATGGTCGGCTATACGGCATTCAGTGCAGGCAGACGCCCCGAGGAAGTCGCCCAGGTACTGAACCTGTATTTCACCCAAATCGCAAAGATCTGTCACCAGCACAAGGGAAATGTTGATAAATATATAGGGGATTGCGCCATGCTCATCTTCGGATGCCCCCAGATTGATCCGGCCCATCGATATCATGCAATGATGTGTGCGATCCGGATACGCCGCAGAATCTTTCGGATCAACCAGAAGCGGCGGGAAGGCGGGCTTCCCTTCCTGGATATCCGCATCGGGATCAGCGGCGGGACCGTCCTGGCGGGCCTGCTGGGTTCTCACGAGAGACTTCAGTACACGGTTATCGGAGAAGGGGCGAATCTTGCATCCCGCCTTTGCGACATGGCAGGGCCCGGGCAGATAATGACCGACAGGGCTTTTTTCACGGCACTTAACCAAACGCATCCGCTGAATGCCAATGATTCCCAAATCATCAGCGTAAAAGGCTTCCATTCCCCAATCGAAACCCTGATCATTGGCGATTGGCAGCAGGCTGTCAAACATGGGGCCGCTTCTCATCCCTGCATACAGTTATCCCCAAAAAAATGAACTTCTTCAGTCCTAAAATCGTCGCTTGCATGACTGCAGTGTCACTTTTCGGTCTTTTGATTACGGGCTGCGCCACCAGCTATTATGCAAAAAAACCGAATGTGGACGAACATGTCGATGCGTTGATTGAAAGGCACAGGTATGAGCGTGCGCTTGAAATCCTGGCCGAAATACCCCCGGAACATGAGAAATACGACAAAATGATGGAACGCGCCCGTTTGGTAAAAGAAAAACAGGCGCTTATGATTTCAAAGGCCATTGAGGAAGCCCGGGCGCGGGAAGCCACGCAGGACTGGGCAGGAGCCGTTGTCATACTTGATGATGCCTTGCAGTATTTTCCAGGCGAGCAACAGCTCTCTTCGATGCGCAGCAAATATGAAACACTGCGGCTGGAAAGCATCGCGCAAAGCAATCGCCGCATAATGCTGGCAAGGGCCCGATACCTGGCAGAGATCCGCGACTGCGAGGAAAAACTGCTCATGGCGAATCCCGACTATTTGACGGCACGCCTGCGATATAAATATTATCAACGCGAACTGAAAAAGGTTTCGCAGGCGCTTTATGACATCGGCAGGCAGGCCGCAAAAGACAACGACAAGCAGACCGCCTTTGAGGCGTTGGCGCTTTCCGTAAAGTTGCATCCCAACGAGGAAAGCCAGTCGCTATTGTCGAAAATCTACCACGCACAGCGAAAAAAAAGGGAAACCGCCCGGACTGAGGAGACCACCGGTGCCGAAAACCAGTGGCCGGAACTCGAGACTAGTTTCAACCAGGCGCTGCGGGCGAATGATCTTATCAGCGCACGCCAGCTCGCCATTGAAATGACCGGTATGGATCCAATAAAGGCCGAAGCCCCCAAAGAGCGGCTTGAAACACACATAGAGAGCAAAGTCAAAATGCTTCAATCCCGTGGACGCATGCTTTACGAACAGGGATTCATCAAGGAAGCGCTTGATGTGTGGCGCGAAGCCCTGCAGTTGACACCGGGAAACCCCGCATTGATGCAGAATGTGCATCGGGCTGAAACTTTTCTGGATAATCTCAACCGGTGGAAAGAATAGCATTTTTCACTTTTTCGGCCAGGGTACGCCCTTTTCCTCCCGAACCGCATAACAGAACCGGTCCCACTCAAATTCCCTGTGGCTCACAGGACAGCGGAGCCTTACGGTTTTGTCCGTTTTTTCAATCACTTCCCAATCCCCCTTCCTGGGGCCGCCCGTAATATTGATTTTCTGGCCCACCCTGAAAGGGTAAGGCTCAAAAACGATCACATCGTGTTTTTCCATAAAACCTCCTGCACCGGCCTAAGCCTTGTTATGTCCGGCCGCGTTTCCATGAGGATACCTGTTTACCGGATTTTTTTTTATCATATTTTGAAACATCTACAATTCTTCATACCCGCTTTTTGTCCCGCGATGCCGCCGTACCGTGACGCTTTGGCACCACTAAAAAGCGCAACACCGGGGGCATCCACACAACCACGGAAGTTCATTTTATTATGGCAAAAATCATATTTGATACTAATAATAGAAACAAACAATAACCGTTGCAATCGGATCATTGTCAAATTAAGCCGGAAGCCAATGAAGAACAATCCGCCACCGCTCAAACTCGCATGGTTCATATGGGGCCTGGCCGCCCTGTTCTACATGATGGGGTTTTTTCAGCGGGTCGCCCCGGCGGTCATGACCGGGGAGCTCATGCGCGATTTTTCAATTGGCGCGGCCGCCCTTGGCAACCTGTCGGCCTTTTATTTCTACAGCTACGTGGCCATGCAGGTCCCCACAGGGATTCTGGCGGACACATGGGGACCGCGGCGGATGCTCACGGCCGGGGCCTTCATTGCCGGGGCCGGCACCCTGCTCTTTGCTTTTTCGCCGGGGATCGTTGCGGCTGCCGCAGGACGCCTGCTCATCGGCGCATCGGTCGCCGTGGCGTTCGTGTGCATGCTCAAACTGGCCGGCAACTGGTTCCCTGCACGGATGTTCGCAATGGTCACGGGCGCCGCCCTGTTTTCCGGCATCATCGGTGCAGTATCCGCCGGACCACCCCTGCGCCTGCTCCTGGAGGTTTTCGACTGGCGGCAGCTCATGGTCGGCGCCGCCCTGTTTACCTGGCTGATCGGCCTGGGCATTCACGTGTTCGCCCGGGATTGGCCGTCCGAAAAAGGCTATGCGGATTATGTCAAACCCGATGATGCGGGCAGGCGAACGGATATGGGGGTCATACTGAAAAACCTCGGAGAATCGCTTTCCAGCAGAAACACCATCCTTCTGTTTATCATTCCCGGCGGCATCGTCGGCTGCGCCCTGACTTTCTCCGGGTTATGGGGTGTGCCATACCTGAGCACCGTCCATGGGCTGACCCTTGCCGAAGCATCCGCCGCCAACTCATCCCTGCTGGTGGCATGGGCCGCGGGCGGTCCGCTGTTCGGATGGGCATCAGACCGCCTGGGAAGGCGAAAACCCCTTTACATCATTGGCTGCGCCATCTGCATTGCCGGATGGGGCCTTATTTTTTTTCATTCCGGCATGGGCGTCGCCATGCTCCTGGCGGTGCTCATGATCACCGGGTTCAGCTCAGGGTGCATGGTGGTCAGTTTCGCCTTTGCAAAGGAATCCATTCACGCACGCCTTGCCGGCACGGTTTCCGGCATCATTAACATGGGCGTCATGATGGGACCCATGATCCTGCAGCCTGCAGTGGGACTGGTGCTCGACCTTTTATGGCAGGGGGAGATGTCAGCAGGCGCACGGGTCTACACTGCGAGCGCTTACCGGGCAGGCTTTTCCCTCATGCTTGCATGGGCGGTATTATCCCTGGTGCTGCTGCTGTTCACCCGGGAAACATTCTGCCGGCAAAA
>SLGU01000073.1 GCA_007136525.1 Desulfobacteraceae bacterium
GGCAATGGCTTTTTCGCCATTTTCCGCGCCCGCGGCGTAATGCCCCTGTCCTGCCAGGTAATCCACCAGCATTTCCCTTTGCAGGGGCTCATCATCCACTACGAGAATGTCCATAATCTTCCTTCGGGGTGCGCCCCCGGCCCGCCTGACGCGGTACCGGAAGGGTAATTTCAAATGTGGTCCCACGGTTTTCAGCGCTTTCCACCCGGATTTCACCGTTATGGGCACTGATTATTTCATGGGCGATGGCAAGCCCCAACCCGACGCCCTTGTCCCGGGTGGTAAACGAGGGATCAAAAATGCTGTCAAGGTCCGCTTGGGGGATGCCCTTCCCGCTGTCTGCGATTCGTATGGTCAAAAATTCGTTTCCGTAATGGGCTGTCAGGACAAGATCGCCACCGTCGGGCATCGCATCAAAAGCGTTGCGGATTATGTTGATCAGGGCCTGCTCAATCCTGTCCGGGTCGATCAACGCATCACGGGGAGTGCCGGATTCTTTTGCCTGCAGCCGGACGGCTGAACTGCCCGCCTCGGGCTGCAGCAGAAATAAAACCCTGGATATCACACCCGCCAATGAATGCCAGCCCGGGCGAAGCTTTCCACTGGTGGACAGGGTAAGAAAATCATCCACCAAGCGGTTCAGACGGTCGGTTTCAAGGGCAATCACTTCCGTCAAGCGTTCATAGCCGGCTTTTTTTTCCCCGGTGCCGGGATATTCCCCTGCCAGGCGCTGCACCGCCATACTGATGGCGTTAAGGGGGTTCCTGATTTCATGGGACATTCCCGCACCCAGCTTGCCCAGCGACTGGAGCCGCCGGGCCTTGTTCAACTGCTCGGACATGGCCCTGACGTTTTTCAAGTGGCGATTCTGCATAAAATACAACACGGCCATTGCCGCCAGGCCGATCATGACCATCAGGAGGGTTGAAACAACAATATGGCGCCGGCTTTCGCCGATGATAGTTTCTGTTTCGGACATGGAAAGGGCAAGGCGCACCATGCTTCGCGGGGCTTCCGCAACGCCGAGCGGTACTGCCAGTTCCAGGCGGCCGGCTTTCCTTTCGGAATAGAAAGCCATGGATTCATCGCCCTGATCCAAGGCCAGCCGGGCATGCAGGGCCTCGGCGGATTCAGGCTGAAAAGCCTGCCCGTGACCGCCCTGTACGATAATGGCGCCCTGTTCGTCATAAAAGGCCGCGTATTCCAAATCCCGGTGCCACTGTACCTCTTCCATGGCCCTTTCCACCGCTGTTTTCCAGGCCCAGAACCGGAGATCCGCCCCGTCGAGAAGCAGGAAAACGGCACCACTCCCATCCGGGCGCCGAATACCCACATACCCGCCGTTGTCCCTGACATACGGCCCCCTGAACAACCTCAGGGAAACGCCCGCATCCCCTGCTGAAAGCTTTTGTGCGGATTGCATCAAGCGATCGGGAACGGGCTCCCCGCCATACATGAGGCCGCTGCTGCTGTCAAAAAATAAAATTCCGGCAAGGCGCCGGCTCCGGGCCAGGTGGTGCAAGGCTTCGGCAGAAAAACCCACCGTGGTTCTTTCCGTCAACTCAATATCGCGGGCCGTGTCCACCAGATCGGTGACAAGGTGTTCCTGAATGGAGAGGGCGCCTTCTTCCAGGGGCAATGCCGGGTCGGTCCCGAAGATTTCGCGGTCGGTTCGCACAAGCTGGCGATAACCGTAGACGGCATACTCCCCCAAGTGCTCCACCTGGTAGAAACCCTGTTTTTCGAGCATGCCGACCAGCACGTTTTCAATCCGCCGCAAGTCCATCGTCGCCATGATGAAAAACAGGCAGGCCAGCAGGCCGGACACCACGGCCACGATCAACAGGGGGAAACGGGAGGCGGCTCTTTTTTTCGCCGATTCTGTAAGATTGTTATCCATACCGCACATTTTACTGAATGGCCGCAAATTGTCAATCTTTTCAAACGCCTTTCAACATACAGGGCCTTTACCGATCGATCTGTTTTTCAAAGGGGTTACCAGGTGCATAACCATTGCGCGAAAGTGAAATTCCTTGAAAAAATGCGCAGCCTTGATTATTCTTAAGAGTGATGGAAAAAAGCTCCAATACCCATCGCCTGGAAACCCTGATCGGAAACCATGGAAGACGAGACAATATGAAAAATATCCTGGTTGCAATTGCCATCATGCTTATGGTCCCGGTTTCCGTCCAGGCTTTCCCCTTATTGCGCGAGGGCTCCCAGCAGTTTCAGTTCGCCTTTGATTACCGGGACGGCGACTGGCACCTGGAGTTCATGTACGGCAAATTCGTCACGGATGAACTGCTTCTCGGCGCCATGTTTTCCTCATCGAAAAGCGTCCATTCCCGCTGGTCCGCGGGCCTGATAATGGAGCACCACTTTCATCTCGGCACCATGACCTATCCCTATCTGTCAGCGATTGCCCTGTACGAGGACTATGACATCGATGACCATCTCCGTTTCGGCCCGGCTGCAGGCATCAACCATTTCTTGACCGACTACCTTTCAATCGACCTGAAGGCCAGGTACCTGTTTTCAAGCGACCGCAACCGGGGACCGGGCGAACATCTTGAATTGTTGGGCGGATTGAGAGTTCTTTTTTAACACCCGACATCGCGGAGGCGCTTTTGATACTGGCCATTGGCGAAATACTTGTCGATATTTTTCCCCATTACCGGCGCATTGGCGGTGCGCCCTTTAATTTTGCATATCATGCCAGACACCTCGGCATGGATGTGACCTTCATCTCCCGCATCGGCGATGACGAAGCCGGCGCGGATATATATTCAATGCTTGAAAGCAATGGCTTCAGGACCGAACATATCCAGATTGACCGCCACCATGAGACCGGCCGGGTCATTGTCACACCGGATCAGCAAGGCGGCCATGAATTCGAGATAATGCCTGATGCCGCCTATGACCACATAGACCTGCCCGACAGGCCGGAAGATATTTCAGGGGGCAAGGCCATAGACCTGATCTACTTTGGTACGCTTGCACAGCGGACGGCACACGGGTTTAACAGCATCCAGGCGTTTTTAAACAAACGGGCAGCCGGTTCAAAATGCTTTTATGACATCAATCTGCGACCCGGCCAGTTCAGCCACGCCACTATCAGGAAATCCCTTGAAAATACCGACATACTGAAGCTGAACAGCGACGAGCTTGCATACCTGCGCGGCATGTTCCGGCGGGAGGACACGGACACCGGAATGGCGCGGTGGCTGATGCAGAACTGCGGCATCGAGATGGTGTCACTGACAAAAGGCGCCGACGGCAGCGATATCATTACAGCCGGCGATCACAAGCACGCAGGGGTGCCGGATGCGGAAATTGCCGATACCGTGGGGGCGGGAGATGCCTATGCCGCGGTACTGGCCACGGGCCTGCTGAAAGGCCTGCCCCTGGAAAAGATATTGGCCATCGCCGCCCGGTTTTCATCGAAAATCTGCACCATTAAGGGTGCTGTGCCGGATGACCCCGGATTTTACCAACCTTTCCGCAAGCAATTGTCAGGAGACGTCAATGCCTGAAAAAGGACTTTATATTCAGATGTTTTCAATCCACGGGCTCGTGCGCATGAACAACCCGGAACTCGGGCGCGATGCGGATACCGGCGGGCAAGTGCTGTACGTGGTGGAACTGGCCAAACATCTTGCCAAAAGAGAAGACATCCGCAGGGTGGACCTGTTCACGCGGCTGATTGCCGACCCCAAGGTGTCTGACGACTATGCGCGGCCCGTTGAGGATTTCAGCGATAAATGCCGTATCGTGCGCATTCAGTGCGGCGGCAGAAAATATATCCGAAAAGAACTGCTGTGGCCGCACATGGATGAATTCATCGACAAGACCATCAAGTTCATCATCCGTGAAAACGACTTCCCGGACGTGCTCCACGGACACTACCCGGATGCGGGGTACGTGGCCATGAACCTGGCCAATATCTTCGGCCTTCCGTTTATTTACACGGGTCATTCACTGGGAATCAGCAAGAAACAAAAACTCGTCAACGACGGGATGAAAGAAACCGATATCAACCGGGTATATAAAATCGACACCCGGATCGCTGCGGAAGAAAACATACTGAAATCCGCGGATCTCGTCATCGCCAGTACCAACCAGGAAAAGACGGACCAATACGGCAGCTACATGAACAACCGCTTTCCGGACTACAAGGTCATCCCCCCGGGCATTGACGTGGATCGGTTCTACCCGTTCTATCACGACCGGCTGCCCGAGGAAGAAAAATCGGAAATGGAAAAATATGCCCAGGCCAACCTGCTCAAGCAGCTCGACCGGTTCCTGGTGTTCCCGGACAAACCAATCATCCTTGCACTTTCCAGGCCGGACAAGCGCAAGAACATCACCGGGCTTATACAGGCCTACGGCGAGGACAAGGAGCTCCAGGCCCTTGCCAACCTGGCTGTTTTTGCCGGCATCCGCAAGGACATCGACGAGATGGAAGACAATGAAAAAGACGTGCTCACGCGAATGCTTCTGGATATGGACCGCTATGACCTTTACGGAAAACTTGCGATTCCGAAAAAGCATGACGTTGAATACGAAGTGCCGGCGCTTTACCGGATTGCAGCGGAAAAACGCGGCGTCTTCGTCAATCCGGCAATGACGGAGCCGTTTGGGCTCACACTGCTCGAGGCCGGCGCCACCGGCCTCCCCCTTGTCGCCACCAACGACGGCGGCCCGCGCGATATCATCGGGAGCTGTGAAAGCGGCATCCTGGTGGACGCGACCAACACCGCGGAAATCGCCGAGGCCATTAAAAAACTGCTTACAGACCCCGAATACTGGGAAACCTGCTCCCGCAACGGCATCATGAATGTCCGCAAATATTACACGTGGGACAGCCATGCCGACAGTTACCTGAAGGCGGTCAGTCCTCTGGCGAAAAGCCTCAACATGAAAGAAATGAAAAAGCCAAAGCCATATACGCCTATCGGCAAACGGCTGACCGGTTTGAAGCGCTTCCTGATTGCCGATATCGACGACATCATGGTATGCGACGACCATGCTGATAAGAAACGGCTAGCGGCATGGATCGAGGACAATCGCAAACGGGTTGCCTTCGGGGTCACAAGCAGCCGGGGCGTTGAAGAAATCGTCGGTTTTCATAACGAGAACGGACTGCCCGTACCGGATATCATCATATCGGCTGCCGGCACGGAAATATATTACGGCGGGGAGCAGCATTACGACAATGGCTGGGAGGCCCATATTGCCAATCGATGGGAGCCCGAAAAAATCAAAAAACTGCTCAAACGATTCAACTTTCTGACGCTGAAAGAAAAACCGGCCCAGCGAAAATTCAAGATCAGCTTCACCATGCCTTACGCGAAGGACCGGCTGTCTAAAATCCATGACCTTTTGTCGGCAAAAAGGTGCCGGTACACCGTCATCTATTATGACCGGGAGCACCTGGATATTGTTCCTTACCGTGCGTCCAAGGGAAAAGCCATACGGTATATCAGCTACAAGTGGGAAACACCGCTGTCAAACTTCCTGGTGTGCGCCAATACGGGGGAAATGCTTGCAGGCGAACCCCTGGGCGTGGTGGTGGGGGCGGATGACACCCGGAAAGACCGGGCCGGCAAAACCATAAAAAGGGACAAGCGCATCTATTTTGCCAAAAACCAGTGTGCCGGCGGCATCCTGGAAGGGATTGAAAAGTATCGGTTTGCAGAGAACATCAAGGGGTAGGTTGCGCCGGGGCCGGGGGCCAATGGACGGGTGGTGGACGGGGTGGACTTAATGGACTTAATGGACTTGGTGGACTTGGTGGACTTGGTGGACCCGCAGGGCCGCGCGACCGCGCGGCCCCGGGTATCGCCTTAGAGATCAGCCACCCTGCGGCGGATGTCGTCTCGCACCTGGCGCATGAAGTCCGGGCCTTTCCCGGCCGGATCGGGCAGGTCCCAGTCTTCATAAGTCACCCCGGGGATAAAGGGGCACTGGTCGCCGCAACCCATGGTGATAATCATGTCGGGCCGGGTCTCCTCTATTACTTCGGTTATGGCGCGGGGAACCCGGTAGGCCATGTCGATGCCGGATTCGGCCATCACGGCCATCATCTCCGGGTTGATTTCCTTTACCGGGGTGCTTCCGGCACATAGCGCGTCTATGCGGTCTCCGGCAGCTATTGCGGCAAATGCCGAGGACATCTGGCTCCTGCACGCGTTTTCCCGGCATGCAAAAAGAATTTTTTTACGGTTGAAAAACGGGGCGATTTTTTCGAGAAGGCCCTCGATATCTTCCGCAATTCCCGGCTGTTTCTCCA
>SLGU01000370.1 GCA_007136525.1 Desulfobacteraceae bacterium
AGCTCTTGGCGAAGCGGACGCCAGCGCCCTGTGGCCCTGCCGTTTATCACAGGGCGCAAGGGAGCGAGCCATAGAGATATCAGCGTTCTCCTGCAGTTGCCGGGGCAGCACCGACCCACCACCAAACGGAATTGACCTTAGAATATATAAAATGCCGTTGCCTATCTATTTGAGGTATTCGATTTCGATCCCGACAGTGGTTTTGAAGAAATCAAAGTGCAACAAAGACTGATGAACCCATAATCCCCGGCTTTTAACGAAAATATTAGGAAGGAGGCGCATGGAAAAGCATAGAATCGACGATATGGCCTTTGTAGCCGGTCGGTGGCCCCTGGATCCGGCATTACAAACCATTGTATTCATTCACGGTGCAGGCGGCACGAGTGTCCTGTGGCACGCCCAGGTGAAAGCCCTTGCTTATCGATTGAACACCATTGCGCTTGATCTGCCGGGCCATGGAGACAGCGGCGGCAAATCCATGGATCGGGTTGAAGATTATGCTGCAAGTGTGTCCCGTTTTATACGTTCCACAGGTGCCTTGCGTCCGGTGGTCTGCGGGGTGAGCATGGGCGGCGCCATTGCCCTGCAGCTCCTGATCGACGAACAGGAGGCTTTCAGCGCCGGGATTGCCGCGAACACAGGTGCAAAATTAAAAACCATGCCCTTTGTTTTCGAGATGATTGAAAAGGATTATATAGGGTTTGTTAACGGGATGTATACCTTTGCCGCATCGGCAAAAATCGACCCCGAAAAAATCAAGCCCCTTGTGGATGGCATGAAAAAAATGCCACCTGAAATTGCCAAGGGCGATTTCATCGCCTGCAATGGCTTCGATGTCATGGACCGGCTGGATCGCATCCGCATTCCTGTCCTCGTGATCACGGCAGCCGAGGACCAGTTGACACCGGTGAAATACGGACGTTTCCTGGCCGATAAGATAAACGGTGCGGAAATCGTCAATATTGAAGATGCCGGCCATCTTTCCCCCATGGAAAAGCCCGAGGCGGTCACACAGGCGATAGATGATTTTCTGGCACGTTTATAACCGCTGTCCTCGCAAGGCATCGCCTTCCCGGAAATTAACGTCAGTGCCGGTAATGGCCGGTGGTTTTTCACGTAGAGATTGACATCTCTTGTTTCGTGTTCGAAAGGGCCGGGCCAGGGAAGCGGGTTATCTGATTTCCGCCATGTCAGGCAACTGGGAAAGATCGGTGATGACCAGATCGGGCGCTGTATCCCGGCAGCAGGGGTTGTCCCGGTGAAGCCGCAGGGAACGCTTGTCCCCGGCAAACAGAGCTGTTTGAAAACCAATGGCCTGGGCCGGGAAAATATCGTTTAGCATGTCATTTCCAATGAAAAGGACATTTTCCGGGGGGATACCGCATTCGGACAGCCTTTCGACCGCCTTCCCGAACAGCACCGGAGACGGTTTTGCACGGCCTTCCCGGTACGAATAAACAAGCAGTGCAGGGTCAAAGCCCATGTTTTCGGGACGGCGTCCGAAATAGTATTCAAACATCAGGGGGGTATAAAACTGCGCATTGGAAATGATGCCGGTTTTTATGCCTGATCCGTGAACCCTGGCCAGCATACGGCCGGAATGGGGCATGGGATGAACCGGGTTGATGATCAACTCGAAGGACAATGCAAACCTCCGGGCCTGCTGAATATCTTCAAAACCAATGATTTTTTTCCAGATTTTGTCGACCTGAACCTCCGGATAGTCCATGCCCTGGTTTTTAAGCTTCTGGTGCTCGTTTTCAACGCCGCGGATAAAAGCTTTCAGCAGTTTCTGAGGGGACAGCGTCGATCCGTATTCAGTAGCAAGCGCGGAAAGCAGCTTTCCGCTTTCCCGGGCACCATTGTCGTCATCGGCGGCGCCGGTATCGCGGATGCCTCCCAGATCGCCGGAAGCGCTGATAAAAAGAGTGCCGTAAACGTCAAACAAAAGGGCTTTCACGGGGTGTCGGGGCGACCCTGTAGGCGGGCAACCCGTGGCAATGGGTTCAAGGGAGCCGGCATACCGCTCAAAAATGTCACTCCAGGTCATGATCACACCATTTCAACAGGCTGAAATTCTCCGGCCTCAGGAACTGCCGCAGCAACACCGTCTTGTCGACAGAGTGCCGCACCGGCTGTGTAATGACCTTATGATAAATTTCCATGAGGCGGCCACGGTATACATCCTGGTTGTACCCTTGGAGAACGGCTTCGCGGTTCGGCCATATCACAGGGGCGAGATCGGTAAAGGCCCTGAACCGGGCCAATACCGGGTTGATCTGCCCAAAGCGGGCATAATCTGATTCACTGTTGATTAACCGGTGAATGATTTCCCGCTGCTGCGGTTCCCTGATAATGGAAAAATCGATGACGCCGTGCGCTATGATCCGGGAAAATCCATTGGATATTTCCGGTTCATCGATGGCGGCGCCGTATCGGGCGAAAGTGTCGGAAAGGCATTGCTTCCATTGTGATTCAAGATCCTCCAGGTCGATCCAGTCGGCCGGGACCAGCAAGCTTTCATACAGGTGATCCAGGTTCAACCCACAGTCTTCAAAATCCCTGCAAATGTCCGGGAGTTTGCGCCCCATGAGCAGTTTGCCCGCAGTCCACGGTTCCAGGAAGGCGAAACCGAATCCTTCGGTAATGCTGGTGGTGATAAAATAGGCGGCATTGGCTGCAAGGGCCATGAAATCATATTGCGAAGATGCTTCGAAGAGGACGTTTATCTTGTTTTGCTGTGCGAAGGTTTTCCAGTCGTTGTAGATGGCCCAGTCCGGGGGGCTGTTGGGCGGAAGGGTGATCGCCAGGGGCATCCCCGCAGGAAAATAAAGGGACAGCAGCATCGCTTCCCCGATATTTTTGCGCTGTATTCCGCGAACAGGATAGAGCACGGTGGTTACGGCTTCTTTTTCAAGGCCCCGGGTATCCATGGGTGCGACCATGTTGAACAGTTCATGAACGCCGCCGGGATCAAGGCCTGCTTTTTCAAGAAGACGCTTGTCCCTGGCGTTGATCGTTCCGTAATGGCAATCCGCCGGGTACCCGTGTTTTCGAAAATAGGAACTGGGCCTGCCGTCTTCGGGAAAATCATGAACCTGAAGGAACAGCCGGAACCCTTTTTCCTTCAGCAGCTCAAGAATATCTATGAACCGGCTGTTTTTTCCAATAAGCGGGTTGTGCACATGAATGACATCACATCCTCCGGGAAACCGCTCGTATATGGCTGCAGCAACCGCTTCCGCCGTTTCCCGGGGGCGCGGGTCATTTTCCGGAAATTCCGGGTCATCGTAGCCGAGCCCCGGAATGGAAACGTGAGTAACTGACAGATCCTCCGGCGGGCCGTCATCTCCCGTAATGACCAAAACATCACAGTGACCGGCGACGGCCTCAATCTGCCGGGCGATAACAAAGGAGACACCGCTCGGCTTGAGGTGCATGTGCATGTATACGATTTTCATTTCGCTCACCGGGCGTAAAGGGCCGGATCGGTAATGCCGGCTGCCATGAACCCTTTTTTTCTCAAGCGACAGCTGTCACAGTTGCCACACGCCGTGGAGTCCGGCAATGGATCATAGCAACTGTGGGTCCGGCTGTAATCCACGCCAAGGGCGACTCCTTTTTCAATGATTTCCTTTTTGCGCATCGAGATCAGGGGGGTATGAATGCGGATGTGAAACTTACCTTCGACAGTGGCTTTCAGGGCCAGGTTGGCCATGGCTTCAAAGGCGGTGATGAATTCCGGCCGGCAGTCCGGATAACCGCTGTAGTCAACGGCATTGACTCCGATAAAAATATTGCCTGCTTCCAGCAGTTCCGCCCAGGCAAGGGCATGTGCGAGGAAAATAGTGTTCCTTGCCGGAACATAGGTCACGGGTATGTCATCTTTGACCCCTGTTTTTGGCACGTCGATATCGCCGGTCAACGCTGAAGCACCGGCTGCACAAAAATCGATCTTGACCGTGCGATGGGGAACACCGGCAGACCGGGCGATATTCTCAGCCGATATCAGTTCAAGCCGGTGTCTTTGGCCATAGTCAAAGCTCATGGCATGACACTGGTATCCCTCGCTCAGGGCCACGGCAAGCGTTGTGGCGCTGTCCAGTCCGCCGCTGAGCAGAACAACCGCTTTTTTCACACGTGTCCCGTTCATTGCCAAACCCTTATTCAAAACATTTCATCATTATGGGGTATTGGATCCCATTTCCCATTCACTTTAGACACCCCTGGCGGAATGGGGCCACAATATTTTATGCAGTTGCAGTTGAATCCGGACATCCAGTCTGTCCGCCAGTATCCAGGACGCAAGAGTCGACGGTTCAAGCTTTCCGGGAACGGGTGAAAACAGGACAGGGCTCTGAAAGTGTCCTTCCCTGGCATTGATAAGCATTTTCGCTGCATAATCGTAGTCCGCACGGTCGGTTAAAACGAATTTCAACTCGTCTTTTGCGTCCATCCGGAAAAGATTGTCCATGTCCATAAGTTGACTCTGGCCGCTCCCCGGGCATTTGATATCGACAATTTTTATGCATGCCCGGTCAACCATCCGGATGTCCATGCTGCCGTTGGTTTCCATCAGCACGGTATGCCCTTCGGACAGCAGCAGTTTTACGAGATCAGGGGTTTCATCCTGGAGGAGGGGCTCCCCGCCGGTAATTTCAACAATAGGGAAACTGAAAGCGCGCATCCGTTCATGAATATCCTTGATATCCATGAACACGCCTTCTTCCCGGGCATAGGCTGTATCACAGTAGGTGCATGTGAGGTTGCATCCGGAAAGGCGGACGAAAACACATGGCCGGCCGGCCCAGGTGGACTCCCCCTGAATGGAATAGAATATTTCATTGACAAAAAGTCCCATGGCGAACCTTCTTCATTTATGGATCAATAAAGGGGATGCGGGCCGTGAATGCAAACAGCACGCTTGCAAACCGATTCAAGAGGGTTCCGGTACTGACGCCTTGAACAGGAGGCCGCTGCCCTTTATCTCATAGGAACCGGTGAAAGCGGGTATGAGCGCGGACTGTCCTTTTTCAAGCATCAGGGCAGGGCTGTCCGCCCCGGAAAAGATTTCCACAGCGCCTTCCATGCACAGCAGGATTTCAATACCGTGGAGATCGGGGGACGCACACTTTGAACCCGGTTCAACTGCAATCACAGAAAGCAGAAATTCATCGGCACCGGTGGGATAATCGCTTTGGCAGGCCGATTTTGCGACAGGCCGCAGAATGTTGACGGGCAATGGGTCGAACCGGAGAATGCGCAACAGTTCGTTGATATCCATATGTTTGCCTGTCAGCCCGCCCCGGAGAACATTGTCTGAATTGGCCATCAGTTCTATGCCGACGCCTTCGAGATAGGCATGCATCTGGCCGGGCGGCAGAAACATGGCGCTATAAGGCTCAAGTCGCACCATGTTCAAAAAAACAGGGCTCAAAATGCCGATATCATCCGGGTAATACCGGTTGAGCCGTTTAATCCACGCGCATTCCGGGGCATCGATGCCGGCAGCACGGGCTGAAACGTTTCTTGCTGTGTTTCCTTTTAATTCCTGCGGCATCTCCATCAGGGATGCAAACATCTGCTTTATCCCGGATGCGGATGGGTCATTTTTTAACATAATGATCTGCCGGGCGAGAAGGTCGGGGCAGAGCGTCTCAAACCATTGGGCAATGGATTGTGCCTCCCTGAACCCGATTAATGCGGTAAACGGTTCAATGGCACAGATAATTTCCGGCTTCGGCCACGGATCACGATAATTTCTGTGAGGGGCGTTTATGGGAATATCCAGCCGGTTCTCCCGATCAAACCCGTCCCGGGCCGCTTCTTTGTCCGGATGTGCCTGGATGGACAGCGGTTGGGCGGCAGCGAGCACCTTGAAAAGGAAAGGCAGCGTATTGTTAAACCGGTCGGCTATGCCCGGACCCAGAATTTTTTCGGGGAAGCGTCTTATCAGGATGTCCAGTGGCGTCTTTTCACCTTTGACGACTACGGCAGATGGCGCTTTGGGATGCGCGCCCATCCAGAGTTCGGCCCAGGGGGTGCCGCCCGGGTCATCACCCAGCAATTGCTGGATGGCCGTTTCAGAGCCCCAGGGATAGTCCTGGATCTGGTTTTCAAGGCGCAGCGGTTTCGAGAACATGGGTTGGTTGTAAGTTGTAGGTTGTAAGTTGTAGGTTATAAGTTGTAGGTTGTAAGTTGTAGGTTGTAAGTTATATGTGCAAGTTGTCGGGTGTATGGGTTTTAAATGCAGACGAATTCACCGTCTTCG
>SLGU01000219.1 GCA_007136525.1 Desulfobacteraceae bacterium
GGCTGGACAACCCGCTGGGAAGCGGCCCCTACGTTTTAAAACAGTGGCGGGAGGGGGCCTATCTGCACCTTGAAAAAAACGAGCATTTTTTCGGGCGCGACCTTGAGATAAGCCGCCGGAAGCTCGGCCCCCACGCGGATGCGATCCTGTTTAAAATATACGGTACCGCTGATGTGGCCGTCCTTGCGTTGAAAAAAGACACCATCGACTTTTTCTGGTGGTCCATCCAGCCCGGATATATCGAAGACCTGGAAAAGGGAAAACATACAAAAGTCTACCTGAGTGACCGGAGCGCCCTGTATTACATGGGTTTCAACGTGAGGAAAGCCCCGTTCTCAGATCCCGCCTTACGGCGGGCGGTGAACATCCTTATCGACAAGGATTTTATCATCGAACGCGTGCTCCAGGGATATGCCACGCGAATGGATTCAATTGTGCCTTCTGAAAACGTCTTCTGGTATGCGGAGGACCTGCCTCTTTACGGCCGGGGGCTTTCAAGAACCGAGCGGATCAAAAAAGCGCACGGAGTGCTTTCAGAAAACGGTTACACCTGGAACATCCCACCGGTGAACGATTCCGGGAACCTCGTTTCTCCCTCCAGGATCATACTGCCTGATGGCCGCCCCATGGATGACTTTACCATCCTGACCCCACCTGCCGACTATGATCCGGCAAGGGCTACGTGCGGGGTTATCATCCAGGAGTGGCTGAAGGACCTCGGCATTCCCGCGTCGACCAGGCCCATGTCGTTCAGCGCGATGCTGCAGCGCGTAAAGGACCGGCATGACTTTGACACATTCATTCTGGGCTACGGCCAGCTTTCCCTGGACCCGGACTACCTGAGAAGTTTTTTTCACTCCGCAAACAACCGGCCCGGCGGCTGGAATATGAGCGGCTACAGCAACCCCGAATTCGACCGGCTTGCGGACGAGTCAGTACGGGCCATGGACCCCCGGATGCGGCAGGAACTGATCCGGAAGATGCAGCAGGTGGTAATGGAGGATGTCCCCTACATCCCCCTGTACAACCCCGCAGCGATCGAGGCTGTCGGGGGAAAACGCTTTACGGGCTGGGAACAGATGATCGACGGCATCGGGAACATCTGGTCCATATGCCGGGTAAAGCCGGAAACCGGCGAAATGTAACCTGAAAATAACCGCGCACCTGCGGAAGAAACCGGTAATCCATTTATGAACCTGAAAAAACTGTTATTTCACAGAACCATCGAGATCATGGTGGTGTTCGGCATCATTATGACCGGCCTGTTCCTCCTGTTTCACGCGGCGCCCGGCGATCCGGTTTCAATGATGGTCGACCTGACCATGACCCCGGAGGACGTGGAGCTGCTGGTTGCGCAGCTCGGGCTCGACCAGCCCATCTGGATACAATACCTCTATTACATCAAGAATTTTTTTACCGGCAATTTCGGGACATCGTTCCATTACGGCCGGCCCGTCATTGAAATCATCGGAGAGCGCCTTCCGAATACCATACTCCTTTTTACCACGGCCACGATTCTTGCGGCCATGGCCGGCGTATGGCTGGGCAAGCTTATCGCTTGGTACAAGGGAAAGGCGATCGATACCTGGGCGACCATATTCGCCCTGGTGTGCAACACGCTGTTTCTGCCATGGATCGCGCTGCTGTTTATATGGTTTTTTTCCTACCGGGTCGGGTGGTTTCCCCTGAGCGGCATGATGACGCCCGAAATATGGGTCGATCCTGAAGCCGGTTTTTTCAAAAAATCCGCCGATGTCCTCCACCACATGCTGCTGCCGCTGCTGACCCTGCTTATCGTGAACACGGGCTCATACCTGCTGATCATGCGAAGCAGCATGCTGGAAACATTGAAGGAGGACTACATTCTGACGGCCCGGGCAAAAGGGCTGTCGGAAAGGCAGGTGAGAAACCGGCACGCCGCCCCCAACGCATACCTGCCGGTGGTCACATCGGTGGGCCTGAGCCTTGCGTTTTCGGTGAATGGCGGGGCGCTAACGGAAACCGTTTTTTCCTGGCCGGGCATTGGCAGGGAGCTGATTTTTGCGGTGAGCAACAGCGACTACCCCCTGGCCATGGCATCCTTTCTGTTTATCGCCCTGGTCGTGCTTGCGGCCAACCTGGTCGTGGACATTCTCTATGCGTATCTCGATCCCCGGATCAGCTATTGACGATAACCTGAAACCGGCATTTTTGCATCATACATGGAACATATAATAGACAAAAAGGCAAAGCGATCCTACAAGCGCCAGAGGCTCGTTGAAGGCTGGTCTTTATTTTATGAAAACCTGGTGGGCAGGATAGGGCTTTACCTGTTGATCCTTTTCGGCATCATGGCACTTGCCAGTTATATTCCGCCCCTCGTGGACCCCATGTATCACCCCATGACCGGCGTGGACCCCATGATTTCCTATGCCTCTCCGCCGAGCTGGCGCCATTGGCTGGGTACGGACAATATTGGCCGCGATATTTTCAGCCAACTGCTCACCGGGGCGCGGATCGCTTTCCTGGTGGGCATCTCAGCGGCCTTCATCAGCATCGTACTGGGAACGCTGATCGGCATGATCGCCGGATATGGCGGGCGCATCATCGATTCTTTCCTCATGCGGTTTGCAGACATGATCATGGTCATGCCGTCCCTGCTGGTGATACTGCTTCTGTCCGTATTGTTCGGCCAACTCAGCATCTGGATCATCGTGATCCTGATCGCCCTGTTCAGGTGGCCCGCGGTGGCGCGCGTCATCCGGTCCCAGACGCTTTCCCTTAAAAAACGGCCGTTCATCGACATGGCGCGAGTGGCGGGGGCTTCCCATTTGCGGATTATTTTCCGGCATATCCTGCCCAATGTGCTGCCCATGGCGCTGCTGTACATGACATTCCGGGTTACTTCCGCCATTATCGTCGAAGCGGCACTTGCGTTTCTGGGCTTCGGCGATCCCAACACGGTGAGTTGGGGCATGATGCTGCAATGGGTCTGGAAAACCGGTCACATGTTCCAGGCGCCCTACTGGCTTCTCCCCCCGGGGATATGCATCTCGCTCATCACCCTGTCCTTTTACATGATGGGTAGGGCCATGGAGGAAGTATTGGATCCGAGACTGAGAAAAGTACAGAAGGCCGATTATGCTTCTTGACGTACAAAACCTGACCATCGCCTATCATACCCGCAGCGGGCCGGTCCCGGCCGTTGAGGATGTCTCTTTCCGCCTGGAGAAGGGAAAATCCCTTGGAATCGTAGGGGAATCCGGCTGCGGCAAAACCACCATCGGCATGTCGCTTCTGGGCCTTTTACCCGAAAACGGATTTGTCCGGTCCGGGCGGATACTGTTTGAAGGGAAAAATCTCCTGGAATTGTCGAATAAAGCGATTCGGGAAATCCGGGGGAAAAAAATATCCATGATCTTCCAGGCGGCCATGAACGCCTTGAACCCGGTCCAGCGGGTGGGCGACCAGATCGTCGAAGCCATACGGATTCACAACCCGGGGTTTTCAAATAAAAAGATCCTGGACGAGGTGCATATGCTCTATGATCTCGTGGATATCCCGGCGGAGCGGATCCATGACTACCCGCACCAGTACAGCGGCGGAATGAAGCAGCGGGCCATTATCGCCATGGCCCTTTCCTGCAGGCCGGATTTGGTGATCGCCGATGAGCCCACCACCGCGCTCGATGTCATCGTGCAAGACCAAATCATACGGAAAATAATAGAAATACAAATAAAAAGGGGAATTGCGGGCATATTTATTTCCCATGATATCGGCGTTGTCGCCGAAGCATGCCATGACATCATGGTGATGTACCGGGGCAAAATCGTTGAATACGGCAAAAGGGAGGAGGTCTTCGTCTCCCCGGTCCACCCGTATACAATCTCCCTTTTGTCCTCTTATTTGACCATTGACGGGGTTTTTGATTTTCAGGGGGACGAGGCTGACGCTGCGTGCGATTTTTCACCGGATGTTTCCGCAAGAATATGCGGGTATGCGGATAGCTGCAGCCGGGCCGATGCAACATGCTTTGCCGATCCGCCCAAATGGCGGGAAATCACTCCAACGCACAGGGTCCTGTGCCGGTTATGCGGGTAAAATCCGATGAAAAATGGAAGCACAAGTAAAAGAACGATTCTGGAAGTAAAAAACGCCGTCAAGCACTACCGCTCAAGGCGCTTTCTGTTCGGAAAACCGGATGCCGGGGTTACGGCGGTGGACAACGTTTCTTTTGAAGTCGCAAAAGGGGAGGTTTTCGGCCTGGTGGGTGGCAGCGGCAGCGGCAAGACTACCCTGGGGAGACTGGCGCTGCGCCTGGAGAATCTCGATGCAGGAGATATCCGCTTTGACGGCATTCCGGTAAGCGGATTGAAAGGTGCGGCGCTCAAAGCGTTCCGCCGCAGAATCCAACTGATTCCGCAGGACCCGTATCAAAGCCTCAATCCGTATTTTTCCATCTATGATACAATTGCAGAACCGCTTGTCATTCACGGATTCGGAGATGAAAAAACACGCCGGGATATGGTGAAAACAGCCCTTGAAACCTCGGGCCTGGCGCCGGCATCGGCGTATTCCAACCGGTATCCGCATCAGCTTTCCGGCGGACAGCGCCAGCGGGCGGCCATTGCAAGGGCCATGGTCCTGGAACCGGAGTTCGTGATCGCCGACGAGCCGACGTCCATGTTGGACGCCTCCATATCCTTTTCCATTTTCAAACTCCTGTCAAAAATAAAGCGGGAGCGAAACGTGACGTTTCTTTTCATTACGCATGATCTTGCCGCAGCCCGCTTTTTTTGCGACCGCATCGCGGTCATACACCAGGGGAAAATCATTGAAACGGGCCCTATACGGGAAGTCATTGAAAACCCGCAGGCCACGTATACAAAAACCCTTATAAACGCCCAGCCGCGCTTCTCCTATACCTGAAAACCGCCACTTGCCTGTTTCGGCCCCGGGCGGTTCTCCTACTTCAATCCCACGTCCCAGTTCCATTTACCGGGACGGTTTTTCATCCGCACGCCTTTGGGAAGGGTTTCAATTAAATGGACGAAGACCTTGTAGCCGGCATTCTTCAGAACACCGGCGCGGTCTCGTAGATCGACCGGCCATTCGGGATAAACCCAGTAGTTGTCGCCGTGCTTCTGAACCCAGGCAAGCTCTTTTCTGGGGCTTGCAAAGGGGATATCCGTTTTAAGGGCCCCGGACCTGGTGCGGGAGATGCAAAGCGGCCAGTTGCCGTAGATAACGATGCCCAGCGGCAGCGGACTTGTCCGTGCGAGCAGGAGATAATCCTTTTCGCCAAGCTCCGGGCTGACAATAACCCCTCTGCACCCCAGGGCCGCAAGGCTGTCCACAGCCAGGGCATTTGCCGTATTGCAGAAAGGGCCGGCCCATATGTCCGTTTTTTTGTCGGCAGAAAAAAAACACGCCTGCCAGGGGGCGTTGATGACAAAACGGCATCCCCCCAGTGTTCGAACCCGTTCTATGGCGCCCCTCAGGCCGGACTCCCCGTCCGGCCAGATGACCGGCGGCAGCCACCACCATGTATCTCTGGCCTGCCCGGCCGTCACACGGGGCAACTCCGCCACCAGCCAGGTACCGGAGGCGCTTCCCGGGGATCCTTTTGATCTTGACGCCCCCCGCCCCACATGCATTTCAAAAAAACGCATTTTCTTTGAATACCCGGGACCGGGCATACGGGCCATGAACCCCGGAGAAGACGAGGGTTCATTGGCAATCGGTTTGACAAGCGCCTCCAGGCGGTTAATTTCAGCCAGAAGCTCAGGCTCCCTGCGGTCAATCAAAAAGACCGGCGTTTTGTTGACGGGCCGCTCTTTTTTTGAAAAATTCAGAAACAGCCGTCCTCTTTTGGGAACACTTTTGGAAACGCGGCTGGTTTTGTGCCCGGGTTCGTCCTCATAGCCGATGCGCAGCAGGTCATTCACAAACAATGGTATATAGGGCTCCACATACGGCTTGAGCATGGCTCCCTGGATCTTTCCCACGAGCTGACCTGATGCGGTCTGGGACTCGACATCGATGGGATTCCACGGCCGCTGGCTCAGAAAATTGTAATGGGTGCCCCCGCGCCCCATGGCATAGTTCAGGCACGCCAGGGCACCTTTTTTTGCATCGTTATCACCGGGGTGGTCGCGCAGCATCCGGTAGGCCCTGGTGGTATAATATACGTAATGCGGCCCTTTTTTTCTTCCTTCTATCTTTAAGGCCGAAATATTCGGCACCGTCATGAGCACCTTGGTCAGCAC
>SLGU01000371.1 GCA_007136525.1 Desulfobacteraceae bacterium
AGGAACAGGGACAGCCGCAACCGGAATCCGAGAGACAGCCGGAAACCGTCTGCCGAAGAAAAAAAGTAAAATTGCCGGCGCAAGGATTCTTTGCGCCGGTTCCGCATTTTTTTTTGCAGTCTGACTAGAACCCATCTCAACATTCGGATTCCGGTTCAAGATCACGGCGGTGTCTTGTTTCAAACCGCAGACATACGCGCGTATTTCGAGGATTTGAAATAAGATGCCAACAAAGACATTGGGCCGAAAGATAATTTTGGGGCCTTTCAGATGCCTGAAAAAACAGTGATCCATTGCCGGCGCATCAGGCCGGAACAGGATGCGGATATTCCGCTTCCCCGCTACATGACCCCCCATTCCGCCGGCATGGATATCTGTGCCGCTGTTGAAGCACCCGTAATCCTGGAGCCCGGTGAAATTCGACTTATCCCGACAGGCATCGCCATAAGTCTGCCCGAAGGTTTTGAGGCGCAAATCCGGCCCCGCAGCGGACTTGCTGTAAAACACGGCATCGGGCTTATCAATTCGCCGGGGACCATCGACGCCGATTACCGGGGAGAAATCAAGATACCGCTTATCAATCTCGGCAAAGAGGCCTTTACCTGCAACCGGACCGACCGGATCGCCCAGATGGTTGTCAACCGAATATGCCGGGTCAGTCTCGAAGTCGTTGATGAGCTGGCGACATCGCTGCGAAATGACGGCGGATTCGGACACACGGGCGTATGAAAACCGCTTTGGCGTGTCCGGCGACAAAAAATATACGCCCCTGCCTGTGCGTGCTTGCCAGCGGCAGCAGGGGAAACAGCATCTATATGTCATCCGGCGAAACAGCCGTGCTTTTTGATGCCGGTCTTTCGGGTGTTGAGATCGAACGCCGCATGAAACACCAGGGGCTGGATCCCCGAAGCCTTGATGCCATTGTTGTTTCCCATGAGCACGGGGATCATATCCGCAGCGTCGGCGTGCTTGCCCGCCGGTTTGGGCTTCCCGTCCATATCGCTTCGGAAACCCTGAATGCAGCAGGCGCAGCCATCGGCAGCTTACAAATTACCCGCCTGTTTGAATGCGGCATGCCATTTCAAATCAATGACCTTGAGATCCACCCATTTGCCGTATCCCATGATGCGGCGTCCCCGGCCGGGTTCACCATCCGCACATCGCGTGCCAAAATCGCCATTGCAACGGACATGGGCATTGCCACGGGTATGGTCAGGCAGCATCTGAAAGACTGCACCCACCTCGTGCTTGAAGCAAACCATGATCCGGTGATGCTGGAGCGCGGGCCGTATCCATGGCCCACGAAACAGCGCATCAAGGGGCGCACCGGGCACCTTTCCAATGAAGCGGCAAAAGAACTGCTCATGGACATTATCCACCAGGAATTGAAGCATGTCATCCTGGCCCATATCAGCGAAACCAACAACACGCCGGACAGGGCACTCAGCGTCGTAGCGGAGCAATGCGGCCGTTTTCCTGCCAAATTTTCCGTAGCCTTCCAGGATGCCTCCGGAGAGACGCTTCAATTTGATTTGTAACGCGTCAACACAACAAGAACGCCGCATGAAAGGCATTTATGAGCAACCAGGTATACTCGACTGAAAATATTCTCATCGAAACCATTGCCCTTGAAGACAACATCACGTTGAAATTATTCGATGATTCCAAACGCCTGCCTGACGACCGCTGGCAGGTGACCCTGACAGCCCGCCTTGAAATACCGGTTGCCACACTCTACCGGGGAGACACCGAAGCACTCCCTCCGGCGGATGAACTCCGGGCGGCACTTGGCGACCCTCTGGTATATGAACACAAAAATGTGCGCCAATTCGTCGTTACAAAAGAAAGGCAGGCCTTGCGGAAATCGCTTATTGATACATTTAAAGCCAAGGTGTTTCCGTATATTGTCAGGCACGACTTCCACGTCAATTATGCGGTCGCTAAATACCGGGAGCACACAAAACGCAGCACCTGGTATCCCGGCGATCAGCCGGGCGATACAATCGTTTCTTGACAAGAACGAAATGAAGGAATACGATATGTAAAACAATTTATGAGTCTTCGTTAGGGGTGCCGGTAAACCGGCTGAGAATCCGCATTCAAACGGATAACCCTTTCACCTGATCAGGGTAATGCCTGCGTAGGGAAACGTTTGAAAGGACACCACTTCAAAAAGCCGTTTCTCCTGTCAGGGGAAACGGCTTTTTTACTTTCAATTACAAAAAGGAGGATATCAATGGCGCTCGACGAAATCATCATTTCACGCGCAATTATCGACCGGTATTATGAGAAACTCACATCCTGTCTGTCATCCGACGTGGCCATCGTGGGGGGCGGGCCCTCCGGTCTGGTTGCCGGTTACTTTCTGGCCAAGGCCGGCAAAAAGGTCGCCTTGTTCGAACGGAAACTCTCGGTGGGCGGGGGCATGTGGGGGGGCGGCATGCTGTTCAATGAAATCGTCGTTCAGAAGGAGGCCTTGCGAATACTGGATGTTTTCGGGGTCAATCACAGGCCGTATGATGACGACCATTTTACGGCCGATGCCGTTGAAACCGTCGCCACTATAACCGGTATGGCCGTGCGCGCCGGTCTTGCCGTCTTTAACTGCATCAGCGTGGAAGATGTCATGATGCACCCGGACAAGGTGGAGGGACTGGTTATCAACTGGTCCCCGGTGGAAATGGCCGGGCTCCATGTTGACCCGCTTACCGTGCGTGCGAAATTCGTCATCGACACAACCGGCCATGATACGGAAGTGGTTAACGTCGTGGTAAACAAGATGGCAGGAAAACTGGATACGCCGACCGGAAAAATCGAAGGGGAAAAATCCATGTGGGCTGAGCGTGCGGAATCAGATACCCTTGTCAACACCAGGGAAATCTATCCCGGTCTTTACGTGGCGGGCATGGCGGCCAATGCCGTTGCCGGCGGGCCCCGCATGGGACCCATTTTCGGAGGCATGCTCTTGTCCGGAGAAAAAGTGGCCGCTGAATTGATCAAACGATTGCAGGGGGATTAAACAATTCACGCTTGAATTTTTTAAACCTTCGTGTTTTCTTTTATCATTAAAATAAGGAACCGTCCTCATGACTCGAATTGACGCCGCAAGGCAGGGCATTATCACCGACGATATGCATTTCGTTGCAGCCACGGAAAACGTTCCCGCAGATGACATCAAACACCTGCTGGCCGAAGGTAAAATCGTTATTCCAAAAAACAGAAACCGCCATTTCCCCGCAACCGGTATCGGAAAAGGGCTCCGGACAAAAGTCAATGCCAATATCGGCACATCCATGAGTGACTGCAACATGGATGGCGAACTGAAAAAACTGGACGCCGCAATCAATGCCGGTGCGGATGCCGTGATGGACCTCTCCACAGGACCGGATCGGGACCGGGTGCTCGCAAAAATCCTTGCGCGATCCTCGGTAATGGTCGGCACTGTACCGCTGTACAATGCAGTGTCCCGGCGTCTCGAAGCGGGACAGGCCCACGCCGACGTCACGGCACAGGATATATTTGACGAAATCGAGGCCCAGGGAAAAGCGGGCGTGGATTTCATAACGGTACACTGCGGCATAACACGGCATTCCCTTTCCGTGCTCAAGGATTGCGGCAGGCTCATGGGCATTGTATCGCGGGGGGGAAGCCTGCTTGCGGAATGGATCGCCAGAAACCAGGCGGAAAATCCCCTCTACGAAGAATATGACCGGCTCCTGGAAATCGCCCGTTCGTATGACATGACCCTTTCCCTGGGCGACGGACTCCGGCCGGGCACCATCTTCGACGCCGAAGACCGGGCGCAGATATCGGAATTGATCATCCTGGGAGATCTGACCCGGCGGGCGGTCCACGCGGGCGTACAGGTCATGGTGGAAGGACCGGGCCATGTCCCCCTGTCCATGATTGCAAATCACATCAAGCAGCAGAAGCGGATCTGCAATCAAGCTCCCTATTACGTACTGGGACCGCTTCCCACAGATGCGGCCGCCGGCAACGATCATATTGCCGGTGCCATCGGGGGCGCCATTGCGGCGGCAAACGGCGCGGATTTTCTCTGTTACGTCACACCGGCCGAGCACCTGGCGCTTCCCGGAATTGAGGATGTCCGTGAAGGCGTCATTGCATCAAAAATCGCGGCCCACATCGGCGATCTTGAAAAAAATATCCCGTCCGCCTGGCACCGGGACCGTAAAATGTCGGAGGCCCGCAGCCACTTTGACTGGGATACCATGCTTCAGCAGTCCCTGGACCCGGAAAAGGCCCATGCCATTCGAAGCCGAAGCAAGGACAACAGCAGAGACGTATGCAGCATGTGCGGCGACCTTTGTGCCCTTAAGACCTATGGCCGGGCCGTCGCCGAAAACAAAGCGGAATAGAATTTACGGCTTCCAAAGAACTTGTTGGAATAATCGAAATCGGGATCGAAATCGAAATCGCTCTTGGTTCGGCCTTGGAACGTGCAGCAATCCAGGATGTTCTGGTGGTCGGGAAAGCATTTGCCGAAACCGGAAGACTTCAACTTTGACGGCTTCGTAAAAAGCCCAATATCTGCGTTGCGAGCAATTTTTGAAGAATCTCACGTACGCATAAGTACTATCAATTCTTCAAAAATTGCTCGCGCCTGGATCTTGAACTTTTTACAAAGCCGTCTGAAAACGACTTTTTACGAGTCCATCAACTTTAAAGGAGCCGCAAATGGATGATTTTTATTACCAGCCCATGTTTCCCTCAGGTGCCGATGACACGAAGTATCGAAAACTATCGGATCAGTTCGTCGGTTCCGGGAGTTTCAACGGGAAACCGGTTCTGACGGTATCTGCAGAAGCACTGTCCCTGCTTGTGGAAAACGCTTTCACGGATGTGGCCCACCTTTACCGGACACGCCACCTTACGCAGCTGGCCGCAATCCTCAAGGATCCCGAAAGCTCCGAAAACGACCGCTACGTGGCCCTGGAAATGATTAAAAACGCGGTTATCTCCGCGGATTTTGTGTTTCCCATGTGCCAGGACACCGGAACCGCGGTCATCATCGGCAAAAAGGGGCAGCAGGTATGGACCGGCGGCGGGGATGAGGAAGCGCTTTCACGGGGCGTGCACAATGCCTACCGGAACAACAACCTGCGCTACTCCCAGCAGGCGCCGCTTTCCATGTTTGATGAAAAAAACACCGGCTCCAACCTCCCCGCCCAGATCGAACTGTATGCAACCGACGGGGATGCGTATTCGTTTCTGTTCATTGCCAAGGGGGGGGGATCGGCCAACAAGACATTTCTGTTTCAGCAGACCAAGGCGCTGCTGAACCCCAAGGCGCTGACTGCTTTTCTCACCGAAAAAATGAAATCCCTGGGGACTGCGGCCTGCCCGCCGTACCATCTTGCCGTGGTCGTGGGCGGCACGTCCGCCGAACTGACCCTCAAAACCGTCAAGCTGGCATCCGCGGGATACCTTGATACCCTTCCGGAAAACGGCAATGAACACGGCCGGGCGTTCCGGGACAGGGAAACGGAAGCCAGGCTTCTGGAGATATCCCGAAAATCCGGTATCGGCGCCCAGTTCGGGGGGAAATATTTCTGCCATGACATCCGGGTCATCCGGCTGCCCCGGCACGGCGCTTCATGTCCCGTGGGCATCGGGGTGAGCTGCAGCGCGGACAGGAATATCAAGGGGAAAATCACGAAGGACGGTATTTTTCTCGAAGCCCTGGACACCGATCCGGCCCGTTTCCTGCCGGATACCCGGCAAATCGGGGCCGATGCCGTTTCCCTGGACCTGAACCGGCCCATGGACGAGATACGGGCAGAATTGAGCCGCCATCCCGTGACGACGCGGCTCCTGCTCAACGGTAAAATCGTCGTGGCCAGGGACATCGCCCATGCCAGGATAATGGAGCAACTGGAAAAAAGCGGGGAGCTCCCATGGTATGCCAAAGAGCACATCATCTATTACGCCGGGCCAGCCAAGACGCCTGAAGGTTACCCGTCCGGGTCTTTCGGCCCCACCACGGCGGCCCGGATGGACCCCTATATCCCTGTTTTCCAGAAACACGGCGGGTCGCTGGTCACCCTGGCAAAGGGGAACCGCTCCCCGACGGTGAAAGACGCCTGCAAGTCATACGGCGGCTTCTATCTCGGTTCCATCGGCGGGCCTGCCGCGCGATTGGGCAAGGAATGCATCACCAACGTGGAAGTGATCGATTTCCCGGAGCTGGGCATGG
>SLGU01000299.1 GCA_007136525.1 Desulfobacteraceae bacterium
ATACGCCATTTTGGCAGCGTAATGAAAATCGATTTTATCAAGGAGGTTCAATACGAGGACCTTTTATTCTATTTGCTGCGGGAAAAAAACGTTCATGCCTGGCATCACCGGCCTTGTTTCTGACGATTGCCCATTCGGATGAAGACATAAAATTCATTGTTGACGCATTTTTACAAAGCGTCCGGGAAATGCAGGAAAGCGATTTCCTTCCTCCTTTTGCGGAACATATTGAAGCCGCAGGCAATGTTCAAACAGCATTTGCCGATCATCCGCCCATTCCCGGCGCCCGGCTTGGAAAAGATCCGAGCGGAAACCCTGCATGGTTCATAAAAGATCCTCAGCGTCCCGACAAGTATTTGCAGCTCGGCGGGCAGGAAGACACGGACCTCATGGATATGGGGGGAGAAATATGATCGAGCAAACGCGGTTTCGCCAGGTTGATTTCGATCCTTTCGCCAACGGCGAGGTGATGCTTACGGCGCCTGCAACCGAGGCGCAAAAAGAAATCTGGCTTTCCGCCCAATTCGGCCCGGATGCCAATTGTGCGTTTAACGAATCGATGTCCTTCCGAATCCATGGATCAATCGACATTGCGCTTTTTCGCGAGTGCATAGCGGACGTCATAGACCGGCACGAGGCGCTGCGGACCACATTCAGTCCGGACGGATCGACATTGATGGTTGCCGAAGCGGTACAAGCCGACATTCCCGTTATTGACCTGTCCGCCGCGCCTGACCTGGCTGAAGCTGAAATTCAATCCGCAATAGACGAGGATGCAGCAACACCCTTTGATCTGATTTACGGACCGCTGGTGCGCGCAAAAATTTTCAGCGTCCAAAAAGATCTGCATCATGTTCTGTTTACCGCTCATCATATTATTTGCGACGGCTGGTCAATGGCCATCATCGTATATGATCTCAAAAAACTATACACCATTAAGAAAACCGGTTTAAAAGATCTGCTGCCCGCCCCCCCGCAATTCAGTGCGTATGCCGGCGAAGAGTTTGAGATGATCAACAGCGGCGGCGGAACGGAAGCGGAAAATTTCTGGCTGAATCTGTACGCGGGGGAAGTCCCCGTCATGGATATTCCTGCGGACCGGCCAAGACCGATTGCACGAACATTCAAAGCAAAACGAACAGATTACGCCATTGATCCGGAAATCATCCGGCGGTTGAAAAAAACCGGGGCCAAATACGGCTGCACGTTTATGACCGTTTTGATCGCCGCATTTAAAACCTTTCTCTTCCGGCTTGTCCAAAGCGATACGATCGTGCTGGGTGTTCCCGCCGCCGGTCAGCTCGCTACGGGAAAGTACCATCTGGTAGGGCATTGCGTCAATCTTCTCCCGTTAATCAGCAAAACCGAGGGGTCTCGGAAATTTTCCGAGTACCTGTCAGATGTTCGGAGTCTGCTGCTCGATGGCCACCGGCATCAGCGCTATACCTTTGGTACGCTGATCCGGAAGCTGAAAATACCCCGGGATTCCAGCAGAATTCCCCTGATTCCGGTCGTTTTTAACATGGATCAGAAAACAGCCGATGACAACCTGGAAATAGAAGGGGCTGATTTTGAGGTTTTTACCAACCACCGCAAAGCAGAAAATTTCGAATGGTATTGGAATCTGGTTTCACCGGCCAAAGGAGACGAACTGGTCGTAGAGTGCACGTATAATGACGCCCTTTTTGATGAGGAGACGATTCGCCGCAGGCTTGCCGGATTCGAAGCGCTGCTGGGGGCTGTGGCGGACGCGCCGGAGCAGCGGTTGTCGGCGATTAACTGGCTGCCCGAAGAGGAAAAAGAACGATTGTTTGTCGAATTTGTCGACACTTCCTTTTCTTATCCGAAAAACCAGTGTGTACACGATCTGTTTGAAGCAAAAGCAGAATCGGATCCGGCAAAAATCGCCGCGGTATTTGAAGGAAGTGAAATTACCTACGGGGAATTACGGGACAGGTCCAACCGGCTTTCTGATTTTTTAACGGATATCGGTGTTGGTCCGGATGTGCTGGTAGGCATTTTTATGGAGCGATCCATCGAAATGATGGTTGGTTTGCTGGGCATTTTAAAAGCCGGGGGCGCCTATGTGCCGCTGGATCCGGACTATCCCGCAGATCGGCTGGCCTACATGATGGCCGAATCCAACGCCCTGGTGTTGATTACCCAGGAAAAATTCAAAGACCGTATCCCCGAATCAAAAGCAAAAACCGTTTTTATCGACAGCGGCCGGCCGCCAACTGAAAACAAAACATCCACGCGTCCGCCTCGCAAAGCAGATACAATCGTCCCCGGACCTGAACATCCGGCTTATGTGATTTTTACGTCCGGTTCGACCGGCAGCCCCAAGGGCGTAAAAGTGCCCCACCGGGCGGTGACCAATTTTCTTTGCAGCATGTGCCGGACGCCGGGCATGACCGAGGACGATACCCTGCTTGCGGTAACCACGTTGTCCTTTGACATTCATGTATTGGAGCTGTTTTTGCCCTTGATTTCAGGGGGAAAAGTGGTGATCGCCCCAAGGGATGCCGCAGGAGACGGCCATCGGCTGCTGGAAATGCTGGAGACGTACGGGGTCACCATCATGCAGGCCACTCCCGGGACCTGGCGGTTGATGCTTGCGGCCGGATGGGAAGAAAAAAAACACGTGAAAGTGCTTTGCGGCGGTGAGCCTTTCCCCGCGGATCTGGCCAAAGCGCTGATAAAACGCGCCGACAGCGTATGGAACATGTACGGCCCGACGGAGACGACCGTCTGGTCTGCCTGCCATCGGCTGACCGACGCAGATGGTCCCATCCTGGCAGGCCGTCCCATCGGCAATACAAAGACCTATGTCCTTGACGCCAATAAGCAGCCGCTGCCCATCGGTGTTCCCGGCGAGCTGTATATCGGCGGGGACGGTGTTGCAAATGGATACCTGAATCGTCCGGAGCTCACGAGCAAAGCCTTCGTGCCCGACTGGTTTTCAGGAAAGCCGGACACGTTTCTGTATAAATCCGGCGATCTGGTGAAATACCACGCGGACGGGCGCATCGAATATCTTCATCGTCTTGACAATCAGTTGAAAGTCCGGGGCTTTCGAATCGAACCAGGGGAAATCGAGGCGGTTATGGGGCGCCATCCGGCGATCCGGCAGGCGATTGTCGGGGTTTCGGAATTTTCTCCGGGCGATCAGCGGCTGATGGGCTATTTTGAAACCGCGGGAAAAGAGCCCGTTGATATTGCAGCACTCCGCAGCTTTTTGAGAAGCAAGCTGCCCGAATACATGGTGCCGCAGCATTTTGTGGCAATGGCGTCGTTTCCCTTCACGCCCGCCGGAAAAATTGACCGGAAAGCCATACTGGCATACAGCCAGGAAAAATACGATTCTGCCCATACATATGCCGCCCCCGAAACCGCCATCCAGACGGAAATCGCCCGGGTCTGGCGCGACGTCCTGAAAAGTGAAAAAATCGGCATCCGCGATAATTTTTTCGATATCGGCGGGCATTCTCTTCTGGGGATGCAGGTTGTCAGGCGGCTTGGCCGGCTTTACCGGATTTCCCTGTCGATCGCCGCGATTTTTGAAGCGCCGACAGTGGAGCAGATGGCTTTTTTAATTACCAACGCGATGGGGGCAAACGCTGCCGAACGGCAGCCTTTACAGGAACCCGTCCCGGCAGATCATGAGGTGTTTGAATTTTGAATCCGGCAGAAATCATCAGCAAACTGGATCATAAGGGCGCCAAATTGTCCCTGAAAGACGGCAAGCTGCTTTGCAATGCGCCCAAGGGTGCAATCAATGCCGATTTGCTTGAAGCGATTGCAAGCAATAAAGAAGCATTGATCGATTGGCTTTATACGGCGTCCGCGGGCGATTCAAAGCACGATGAACCTGAATTCGAAGTTGTCGGCAGGAAAGCGGCAGAGCCCTTGTCGTATGCCCAGAAGCGTATGATGGTGCTGCATGCCATACAGTCCGACAAAAGTGTATTTAACAATTTCCTTGCCTTTTCATTAAACGGTTTGCCCGATATTCCAAGACTTGAGGCCGCCCTAGAAATGCTTGCGGATTGTCATGAACTGTTGCGGACCAGGTTTGCCTGGGAGAATGACCAACCGGTTCAAACGGTTGCCGAAGAGACAAAAATTCCCGTTTTTCAGCTTGATTTTCGTCATTTCCCGGAAGACGACGCTGAACGTCAGGCATTACACGCGGTTGAACAGGAGCGCAGACGGCCGTTCGATTTAGGCCTTGCGCCCTTATTTCGCGTAAACCTTGTCACGATTTGCCGGGACAAGGCCGTACTGCTTCTGGTGTCCCATTATCTGATTGCCGATGATGTTTCCATGGCGCTGCTTGCCGAAGAAATGTGCCGTCACTACAACAGAATTCCCTTTTCCGGAGCACCTGAGGCAAAGCGCCGGTTTCAGTACCTCGATTATGTCGCCTGGGAGTCGGCTTTTCTAAACAGCCCGGCAGGAGAGCGCCAATTGACATTCTGGTCGGATCGTTTGCGGCGATTCGCCGGTGATGAACCCCGCGATGGCGTGCCCCCCGGCCGGCATGCCCACCTGTATCAGACAGGCAGCGCCGAATTCGAAATGGAAAAGGAGGTAACCGCCGCCCTGGAGGCCCTTTCCCGGAAGATGCAGGTCTCTTTGTTTATGACGGTGTATGCCGTCTTTACGGTACTGATTGCCGGCGTCTACAATGCGTACCGTTTCTGCTGCGGAACACCCATCGTCAATCGCGGCAGAATGGAGGTCGAAAACATGGTCGGTTATTTCGCCAATACGCTTTTGCTCGGGTGCGAATTGTCCGGCCGGCAGGTTTTTGAAACGTATTTGAGCGCCGTTAAAACGGATGCGCTGGAGGCCTTTTCCAACAGTGATATTCCCTTTGAATTCGCCCTGGAAAAATCCGGAAACATTGCCAATCCACTGATCCGCTTTATGTTCACCTACGCGGAGGACCCTCTGGAAACCCTGCAGTTGGGTTCATTGTCGGCGCATCGCATGAATGCCGGGGAAAACGTACCCCAGCAATCCGTTTCCGAACTCTCTTTGTTTGTCCGCCGGGCGGACAACCGTCTTATTTGTTTTCTGCAGTATGGGAAGGACCGGTTTGAGCCGGCCGTGATCGATTCCATGATCCGCGATATGCGAAAAATCGCCAGAAGCGTTGCCGAGGCGCCCCATTCCACCATTGACAGCCTTCTATCGGGGTGTGAATCGAAACATTATCGAATAAAGAGTCCTGCAAAACATTTGTCCCGGGGTCCGTCAATCATTGATCTTGCCGATCGCCGGGAAATGCGCGCTGCTGCGTATAAAGCGCCGGGCAACGATACAGAGCGGATGCTCGCGGCAATATGGGAGGATATACTGGCATCCGGACGCATCGACGTCCGGGATAATTTTTTCCTGCTGGGCGGGAACTCTTTTCAGGCGGTCAGAATGTTTGCCGCACTTTACCGGCAAACCGGCATTAACATGCCCGTGTCGCTGCTGTTTTCCGCGCCCACCATTGAAGGTATGGCCGCAATGATCGAATCCGGGGACATGGACCGCCATTGGTCGCCTGTTGTGCCGATACAACCGGATGGCAACTTGCCGCCATTGTTTTTTGTTCATGGAGCCGGGGGAAATGTTCTTCTATACAGGGATTTGAGCCGTCGGCTGGGGAAAAAACAGCCTTTTTACGGCCTCCAGGCAAAAGGCATTGATGGCCGCTCGGAACTGCTTGCAACGGTTGAGGAGATGGCCGGTTATTACGTAGAAGAGATCCGCCGGATACAACCCGCGGGTCCGTATTATCTGGGCGGATATTGCCTTGGCGGCCAGATCGCCTATGAAATGGCCCGGCAATTGACATCCCAGGGCGAAACAGTGGCCTTTGTCGGGCTGCTGGATACCCAGCGCAGGTGGCATCTTCAAAAGCGTTTGCCGGTTTCGCTGAAGCATAAGTACCAGCAGGTTGCTTTTCACCTGGGCAATTTTTTCCTGGCGGATTTTCCGGGGAAGAAGACTTTTGTCAAAGAAAAAACGATCGAACTGGGGCGAAGGATGTATACGCGCCTCCGGGTATCCCTCTCCGTTGTTGCCGTTGCCCTGAAACTGCGCTCCCAAAGGCCGCTGGTAGTAATGGAAACCGTTAATGACCGCGCGGCGAATAAATATCGCGCACTGCCTTATAGCGGA
>SLGU01000347.1 GCA_007136525.1 Desulfobacteraceae bacterium
CGTCTGATCTCGACTTTTTACGGGTTCATCAAATAGCCGGCTTCACAAAAGGTCCATCAAAATGCTTTGACAGGCAAATGTCCCGGAATCCCGGCCGGTGTCAGAAGGCCAGTTTTTCCTTCAGTTCTGCAGCGACTTCCGGCACGCTTTTTTCACCGCTCAGGGTGAGATATTTCATGGCCCCGTCTTTTTTCGCCTTGTCCCTGAAATAATAGGCAGCCGCCAGCGTACCGGTTTCGGTGTCATAATAAATGCCGTGGCGCTTGTTGATCGCTTCTTCATCCTGGTCGTCCGACCGGCTCGAAAGATCGCCGCCGCAGACCCGGCACTTGTCGCCATCCGGTTTGATGGCGTCGATAAAGATGTTATTGGGGTGATTGTTGTCATTGGCGCAAAGACGGCGGCCCATGATCCGGTTCTTTGCAATTTCGCGGTCCAATTCGATTTCAACAACGATGTCGAGTTTGAGGCCGGCGGCATTCAGCGCTTCGTCCAGTTTGACAGCCTGGTTCTTGTTGCGGGGAAAGCCGTCGAGAAGCCAGCCGTTCTTGCAGTCATCCGCCTTCAGGCGGTCGAGAATCATCGGGATGGTGATATCGTCGGGCACCAGCTCACCCTTGTCGATGTAGGTTTTGGCCTGTTTCCCAAGCTCAGTGCCGCCCTTGATGTTTTCGCGGAAAATGGCGCCGGATTCAATGTGGGGCAGGTTGTATTTTTCTTTGACAATAGCGCCCTGTGTGCCTTTTCCGCTGCCGTTGGGTCCGAAAAACAGAATATTCATATCCCTCTCCTTCGTTTCGCTGCATGAAATTGATGATGGTAGATCACGTGACCGGATGCGTTTGCGTCATATTTTTAGAAAAAGTTTTACATATATAAATGACGCTAAATTGTCAAGAAAGGTTTTTCCCTTTTATGAAATTTTCTGAAAATGCAAGGGCTTCCTTTCTGCTTTCGATGTTTCCTGCAATCCGCTGCACTTCCAGTTTGTCGAGTGTTTCAGCAATCAGGGGAGAGGGGCTCAGGCCGAAACGGCTTACCAGGTCATGGCCGGTCACAAGGGGGTCCGCCTCGGCCCGGGGTTGAAACGTATCGCGGCAGACGGCGATGGTGTCTTGCACAAATGCCAGGGCCCCTGTAATATCCCGATCTGTATTTTTGCCCATCATGTCTGCTGCAAACAGGAGCAGCAGGTCCGTCGAATAGGGCCGCGTTCGTATAAAAAAACGGGCGCGGGCACGGTTTTTCCGTCGCCCCTCGGACATGGCGATATACAGCAGCAGCGGGCGCAGGTGATGCCGGATGAGAAAAGATGCATAGCGTTTTTCCGCCGATGAAAAGCACAGGCGGTTGCTGATGGCATCGGAGATGGCACCGCCGGTGGTTTCATGGCCGTAAAAATGGGGTTGGCCCTGCCGGTCGGTGGTGCATACGGCCGGTTTCCCTATATCGTGGAACAGGGCCGCATGCTTGATCAAGGCAACGCCATCCGGTCCGTTCAGCAGCCCTGAATTGCCGCATCGATCGTACAGGGGCGTTGCATCCGGGTGCAGCAGCGCCTCTATGTGCCGGTATACAGCCAGAACATGGTCAAAGGCATTGAATTCATGATAGGCGTTCCCGGGGCAGTTTTTCAGGGGGAGAAGCTCTGGGAAAAGCGCTTCAAGAAGGCCCGTGTCCGCCATTTTCGAAATGCAGGTGAAGCTGTCGGGCGCACCCAGCAGTTTGATCCATTCCTCCCGGATGCGTTCCCCGGCCACAGTGGTGATCGCCGGCGCCATTTTCCGTATTTCCTTGAGGGTGTCCGGGGAAATGGCAAACCCCAGGAGAGCGGCAATCCGGAACGCCCGCAGCAGTCTCAGCGGATCATTTTCAAATGCCTCCGGGCAGATCATTCGGACCATGCCGGCATCCAGGTCGGCCCGCCCGTTCAGGGGGTCTATGAGCGTTTGATGATAGACGTCAAATGCCATGGCATTGATGGTAAAATCCCGCAGCCTCAGGTCTTCTTCCACCGTTTGGGCCTTTGCGGCAGAAACGTCATAGGCGCCGGCCCCTGCAGGCACACGGTAAATGCACTTCTCCGCCTTGCCGATCTCAACGACCCTGCAGCCTGCGTTTGCCGCAACTTCTTCTGCAACCGCGTAGGCGTCGCCGATTACGGCAATATCATGGTCCTTCGGCGGGTGTCCCCGCAGGGCATCCCGAACGCTTCCGCCGACAATATACACACCTTTTCGCCGTGGAATAAAATTTAGGTTGAAATTATGCATTTTCTTATGTATAGGGTTTCTTTTTTATTTTATCAGGTTTATTGTCATACCTGCCGCGTGCAATTGATGTGCCATGTTTTTGCCCTGATTTTTCGGTATCATTAAATACGATTCATAGTCTTTTTTGTCCGGTTCCGGATGCACTTCCGGAACCCTTTCCGGTATTGCCGTGCAATAACACCATTGCCTGCGATGCCTGTTGACAATTTGCAGATTGATGACAGCCGCATGACTTTAAATACAATTGGCGCAGAAAAAAGTAAAGGTTCAAAATCTGCCAGAATCGCTGTAACGGGCGGCATCGGCTCCGGGAAATCCCTGGTCTGCACCTTTCTGGCTGAAAAAGGGCTTTTTGTATTGAGCGCGGATGAACTTTCGCGCCTCGCAGTCGAACCCGGCACCGAGGCGCATGCAAAAATTGCAGGTCATTTTGGCGATTCGGTGCTGATGCCGGATAATACCATCAATCGTCCGGCCCTGCGGCGAATTATCAGCAACGACCCCGAAGCCAGAAAGACGCTTGAAGGCTTTATCCATCCAGAGGTTTTCCGGCAAATGGCCGAAAAACTCGATGAGGCGGAAAAAAAGGGGGAGCCGCTGGTTGTCGTGGAAGTGCCGCTGCTTTATGAATCCGGGTTTGACGCATTCTTCGATGGCGTGATCCTTGTGCGCGTGGATACGGAGCGCCGCATCGAGCGGATCATGTCCCGGGACAACGTTTCACGGGAGGATGCCATTGCCATGATGAATATACAGATGCCTGACCATGAAAAAAGCAAGCGCGCGGATTTCATTCTCGACAACAATGGCACCGAAGCGGAAACCCGGCGAGCGGTGGATCGTTTGTGCGAACGTTTGCTGCCGGTATCAGGGAAAAAACAATAGGCCAAAAAAAGATTAATGGGCAATAATGGTTGACAGACAGATTTTTGAGTAATATAGTTATGGGAAAAAAGCACCTGCCCCATAATGGTCTTGTTTGCGCATGATCCCTGCTCGTAAATGCAAATACCATAATACAGGCCTCATAACACCTTAATATTTTAAAAGCATTAATTGAACGGTATCCCTGAATCCTGTCAAGGCAACAATCATTCGTGACCTGCGAAGCATGCACCGGTATATGCTGAAACCGATAGAACTATTTAGTGTCCATACAACAATAGACCTGTATTCCATGACCGACCGGCGCCGTTGTCAGATGGTGCGGCGGCGGGAAATATTATGAACTGGAGACTTTTTCATAAATGAACATCGATGACTTGAAAAACAAAAAAATCAGTGAACTGACCAAGATGGCGAAGACATTCAACATCGAGAATGTCGGCCGGATGCGCAAGCAGGAGTTGATCTTTTCGCTGCTGCAGGCGCACATTGAAAAAAACGGGTTGATTTACGGTGAGGGCACGCTTGAAATTCTACCTGACGGGTTCGGTTTTTTGCGGTCCCCCGACTGCAACTACCTGCCGGGTCCGGATGACATATATGTGTCGCCTTCCCAGATCAGACGGTTCAACCTGAAAACGGGCGACACGGTCTCCGGCCAGATCCGCCAGCCAAAGGAATCCGAGCGGTATTTCGCCCTCCTGAAGGTCGAGGCCATCAATTTTGAAGAGCCTGAAGTGGCCAGGGACAAAATCCTTTTTGACAACCTGACGCCGTTGTTCCCGGAAAAAAAGATCAAGCTCGAATTCGACAAAAACGAGTTTTCCACCCGCATCATGGACATGATGACGCCCATCGGCTTCGGCCAGCGCGGCCTTATCGTCTCCCCCCCGCGAACCGGCAAGACCATCTTACTGAAAAATATCGCCAACAGCATGATCGGCAACCACAAAAATATTGTGCCATTCGTCGTTCTCATCGACGAGCGGCCCGAGGAAGTGACGGACATGCAGCGGTCGGTGCGCGCGGAAGTGGTCAGTTCCACCTTTGACGAGCCTGCTGAAAGGCATGTCCAGGTGGCGGAAATGGTTATCGAAAAGGCAAAGCGCCTGGTTGAACACAAGAAAAATGTTATTATATTGCTTGACAGCATCACCCGCTTGGCCCGCGCCTACAACGCCACGATGCCGTCATCGGGGAAACTCCTTTCCGGCGGCGTGGACGCCAATGCGCTGCACCGGCCAAAACGGTTTTTCGGGGCTGCCAGAAATATCGAGGAAGGCGGCAGCCTTACGATTATTGCAACGGCGCTTATCGATACGGGCAGTCGCATGGACGAGGTCATCTTTGAGGAATTCAAGGGAACGGGCAACATGGAGCTGCACCTTGACCGGAAAATCTCTGACCGGCGGATTTATCCGTCCATCGACATCAACCGTTCCGGAACGCGCAAGGAAGAACTGCTTCTTGACGCGGAGACCCTTAATCGCGTATGGATACTCCGAAAACTGCTTGCGCCCTTGAATCCTATTGACAGTATGCAATTTTTGCTGGATAAGATAAGGGGCACCAAAACCAATCAGGAATTTATGGATTCAATGAATTCCTGATGGCTTGGATTACATTATTGATTGCCGGGCAAACTGTTCAGGCCGGTCATACCAGACAATAAGGAAGGTTCGAGATGAAAAAGGAGATACACCCCAAATATTCGGAAACCAAGGCAAGATGTGCATGCGGGAATGAAATTACCGTGGGGTCGACCAGGGAGAATATCAGTGTTGAAATATGCTCCCAGTGCCACCCGTTTTACACGGGAAAACAGAAACTTGTCGACTCTGCAGGCCGCATCGAACGTTTTCGCAGGAAATACGCAAAATATCAGGACCAGTAGGACCCTTAACCGCAAGCCCTTTTTATCCGGCCGCCGCAGCAGAACATTTTTTCATCGTGCTGTGCGGCCGGACTTTTATTATATTCCTTAACGGATCAAACGATCATGGCCTTAATGGATCGCCTTGTCGGTTTTGAACAGAGATATCTCGAGCTGGAACAGTTGCTAAGCGATCCTGCGGTTGGTGCCGACAGGGAACGGTACACCAAATATGCGCGCGAACACTCGGAGCTGGGAAAAATTGTTTCGGTTTACAGGGCCTACCGCCTCGTTCTCAATGAACTGGAGGAAAGCCGGGAGCTATTGTCCGACAGTGATCATGAGATAAAAGAGTTGGCCCGCAGCGAAATCGAAGCATTGACCCGGCAGAAGGATAAGCTGGAAGCCGACATTAAAAAACTGCTTATTCCAAAGGACCCCAATGACGACAAAAACGTTATTTTAGAAATCCGCGCCGGCACCGGCGGCGAGGAGGCGTCTTTGTTTGCGGGGGATCTTTTCCGGATGTACAGCCGCTACATTGAAAACCTGAGATGGAAAATAGAAATCCTGACCGGGCATCTAACCGATTCCGGCGGCTTCAAGGAAGTGATCGCCATGGTTACGGGTACGGGGGCCTACAGCTACCTGAAATATGAAAGCGGCACACACCGGGTGCAGCGGGTGCCTGCTACCGAAGCCCAGGGGCGCATCCATACTTCTGCGGTAACAGTTGCCGTGCTGCCCGAGGCCGAGGAGGTCGAGGTGGAGATCGATCCCGGCGACCTGAAGGTCGATGTTTTCCGGTCATCCGGACCCGGCGGGCAATCCGTGAACACCACCGACTCGGCTGTCCGGATCACCCACCTGCCCACGGGCCTGGTGGTCATCTGCCAGGACGAGAAGTCCCAGCACAAAAACAAGGCCAAGGCGCTCAAGGTCCTGCGGGCGCGTCTCTACGATATCCAGATGCAGGAACAGAACGATAAAATATCCCAGGACCGGAAAAGCCAGGTGGGAAGCGGGGACAGAAGTGAAAGAATACGGACCTATAATTTTCCCCAGGGGCGGGTCACGGATCACCGGATCGGCCTGACCCTTTACAAGCTTGACCAGGTTCTGGCCGGTGACCTCGAAGAAATC
>SLGU01000163.1 GCA_007136525.1 Desulfobacteraceae bacterium
AGTCCGGAAAAACCACTCTGGCCCGGGCGATCTTTTCAAAAAAGCCTTATTTTTCTCTGGAAGACCCCGATATCCGGCTGCTGGCACATGACGATCCCCGGGGATTTCTGGGAAGGGTCCCGGATGGCGCCGTTCTGGACGAAGTGCAGCGCGCGCCCGACCTCCTTTCTTATCTGCAGACGCATGTGGACCAGATCGGGCGCATGGGATTATTCCTTCTGACCGGGTCCCAAAATTTTGGCTTGATGTCGGGCATTACCCAATCCCTGGCGGGACGAACCGCATTTATAGAATTGCTGCCTTTTACGATTTCCGAACTGGACCGGGGCGGCGTTATCCCGCCGGATCTTGATGCCATGCTTTTCACCGGCGGCTATCCCCCGCTGTATGACCGGGACCTGTCTCCAGGCGTATGGTTTCCCGCGTACGTCACCGCCTATGTTGAACGCGACGTCCGTCAGCTTCTTAAAATCCAGGATCTGGATACTTTTCAACGGTTCATAAGATTCTGCGCCGGCCGCAGCGGTCAGTTGCTGAATCTTTCCAAGCTTGCCGCCGACTGCGGCATCACCCACAATACCGCAAAAGCCTGGATTTCAACATTGGAGGCCAGCTACATATTGTTCATGCTTCGTCCACATCATGCCAATTTTAATAAAAGGCTGATCAAAACCCCTAAACTCTATTTTTATGATACCGGATTGCTCTGCTGGCTTCTGGGCATTCGTGAAATCGATCAACTGGCAACCCATCCGCTTCGTGGAAACATTTTTGAAACCTTTGTGGTTTCCGAATTCATGAAAGCCCGTTTCAATCGACTGCACGAAATGGAACTCTTTTTCTGGCGGGACAGCAACGACAATGAAGTCGATCTGATAGCCGATTTCGGCGGCAAACTGATGCCCATTGAGATCAAGTCCGGCCAGACCCTGAACCGTGACTTCTTCACCGGTCTGGAACGCTGGATGTTATTGGCCGGCGACCATGTGATTTCGCCGACCCTTGTTTACGGGGGAAATGAATCCATGACCCGGAAAGACATTCGCATATTAAACTGGCGCACAATCACGTCAGGCCTGACCCTGGCGCGATGAACGCCACCCTGCTTTTTCCGGAACACAATGCGCCCCGGCCTTTTCTGTTAAACCGCTAATGCGGTGATGATTGCGCGGGTTCCACACGGCAGGATACAAACCGGTGCAGGCTGACCGGCGACAAGACCGTTCCCGCGCCGGCATCCACCGACGCGCTCGCGTATTATCCGCAGCATCCGCCCGGTATGCGGGGTATGGGTGCGCCGTCCGTTTCCTTTTCAGCTATGGCGTTTTTTACGGCTTGTTTGATCATCGCCACGTCTTCCGGGTCCAGGTTGAAATCCTTGTTTTTTTCGATGCCGTATTCCGTTACAACCAGGTGCTTATGAAGCGAGAGCGGCACCCCTGCACCCTCCAGTGTGGCCTTTCCACAGGCAATTTCACATCCGTCGATCACAACCAGGGAGCTGGCATCTTTGGCGGAGCGAACAAAACCGGAAAGGCGTCCGCCAATCCCGGCCAGGCAATACATTTTTCCGGCGCCTTCAATTGTCAGTTTTACCGCGGCCCGGTTGGTCAGCTGCCCCACATTGGAACCGCCGGAGCAGGCCAGCAGCATCGTTGCGGCACCGGAATTTTCACAGCCGTTTTCCGCCATGGTTTTTCTTCTCCTTAAAGTAGCTTGAATATTCTTCAAAGACGAACTGTATATGTCTTTGTATAAGTCTGTCCCCTTAGATCGTCAATAATTCAATTCATCCTTCTACAATTTGTATATTCTTGTAAAATTCATAGATAATAAAATTCCAATGATTTATCCAACAAAAGCCAGGATATGAAAAATAAACCTGGCAAACAATTCTTGCTTGACAAGCATGATGATAATGTTATTTTTTATATAGTTAATTAGCCAAACAGCTAAACATTAACAAAGTTTTAGGTTTCGCTTGTCGCATGGCGGGTCTTTTCGTCATGGAAGACTGGCACAATTTCGGGCCGGATTACGACAAAACGCTTCTGGCTTGACATGACAATTTTGAAAAAAACTGGGCGAAGCACAAGCACGCGTATGACGAGCGCTTTTACCGGATGTGGGAATTCTATCTGTTGAGTTGTGCAGGCGCTTTTCGCTCCCGCCATATCAACCTGTGGCAGATCACTATGACCAAACAGGGAAGAAAGCAGCCTGCATGCAGGCTCTCCTGAATATTGAAGAATCGTTACCATAAAAATTTCAGAAAGGAGAAACATCTTGCCAGTCATTGAAATAACCGAAGAAGAGGAAATACAGATGAAAGCAGCCTTGCTGGATGAAAACGGAGGCGAGGCGCTTCGTTTGCTGAAGGCTTTTGCCAAGCGCATGGAACAGAAAAAAAATGCGGGAATGAAGTCGCACCTGGACGGGTAAAAGCGGGCGGCGGTTTGCGGTAAAACAAAACGTAGTGCAAAGGAAAGCGGATATGCAAAAGACAGATGAAAATATGGAAATCCCCGATGTGCAACAAATCGGGAAAAAAATGATCGAACAACTCGGGCTTTCAACATCACCCGTTGCAGTAAAATTTTGCCCGACAAAATACGACGAAACAGCGCCGGTATCCCGATTGGCCCATCACCGATACTGCCAGGCGTTAATGAAAGCCAGGCACGGGGAGTCCGTCTGGCTTGATGCCGAAGGCATTGCCTGCCCGGCCGCTGCAGCCGCCTTTGGATTTAATTCCCTTCCGGAAGCCCTGCAGACAGGCAAGGGGCTGGTCGGATTTGGCATTGTATCGGATCCAAAAATCGGCGCGAAAATGTTTGAGAATATGCCCCGCCTGGCGCCCGGTTCGATACAGGGACTTCACCTCATGCCTTTGGAGTCGTCAATCTTTTTTCCGGACGTGGTGATCGTGGAAGACGAGGTCGAAAAGCTGATGTGGATTGCGCTGGCTTACATGCATGCAACCGGAGGAGAGCGCGTACCCGGAAATACCGCCGTGCTCCAGGCCACCTGTGTTTGTTCAACCCTGATCCCGTATCTTGAAAAACGATTGAATTACGGGTTTTCCTGCTATGGCTGCCGGGATGCTACCGACATCGGGGTCGGCGAAGCCCTGGTGGGTTTCTCCGGGGATTGGCTCAAGGCAATCGGGCGGCACGTGGAATACCTCGCGGAAAAAGCGATCCCCTCTTCCCGCTCAAAAAAAGCATACCGGTCACTCAGGCCGGAAGATTCATGAATCATAAAGAAAAACAGGTACGACCCAGTACGCTCAATTACTCAAGATTCGCGCGCCTTGATCTTGAATTTTTTACGTTGCCATCTCAGATTCACTTTTAGGAGATCATTAATGATTAAAGTATCTTGTAATTTCCCTGTCAGCAGGCCAGGATTTTTCTTGACATGCGGTGAGCGAACCATTATTTTTGGTTAGCCAATTAGCTAAGCATGCAATCATTAAAATATTTTGGATAAACAAAATGGAAAAGACACTCAAACAGATCAAGGCCCTTGCCGACGGCAACCGTCTCCGGGTCATCATGGCGCTTGCAACCAACGAAGAGCTTTGCGTCTGCCAGATCACCGAGCTGCTGCAGGTGTCAACGCCAACGGTTTCAAGGCACATGAGCGTTTTGCAGAATGCCGGGCTGGTTGAAAACCGCAAGGACGCCCGATGGGTTCACTACCGGTTGACACGGGATTTTCCGGCTGCCGTCCTGCAATGGATACAATCGTCCACTTCCGGATCCCCGTTTGCTCAAAAAGACCAGCAGGCCCTTGACACCATACTGGCCTATCCGGCCGAGGTATTGTGCAAAGCCCGGAAGCACCGTCAAACATCAAATCAGATTACGAAAATGCATAAAAATACGGCTCAAAAAGGAGATTAAAAATGGATGAAAAAAGCACCCCGGTTTGTTTTTTTTACCGGAAAGGGATGCGTGGGTAAAACATCCATCTCCTGCATGCTTTCCGGGGCCCTGGCGGACCAGGGGGAAAAGGTGCTTCTCTGGATAGTCGAGTTGCGCTACACCCGGGAAGTTCACGCGATCGGCAAAGGCCGGGTTGTCGTCGTTCCATGGATTCCGTCCGTAAAAGACAAATCCATTATCCCCGTCTAACAGTTTGTCTGCTTTTTTGATAAAAAAGAGCAGTTCCTTAACAAATAAAATAGCGAAGGTTACGGCATGATTCCAAAAATAGAGAAAATTTTGTACGCAACAGACTTTTCTGAAAATTCCCGCTTAACCATTGACTGGGCAATGGTGATTGCCCGGAAGCACGATGCCCAATTGCTGGCACTGAACGTGATCGACGATGTCGCCGTTTTAGCACCAAGTATTCAAATGTACTTTACAGATAAAGAATGGGAAAAGCTGAAAAAGAAAAATGAAAACGACGCCATGGGCCTTGCAAAGAAGCGGCTGCAGTCCTTTTGCGACGATGTGAAGACCAATACGCCGGAATGCGAGTATGTTGCCGATGAAATCCTGGTGCGCCGGGGAAAACCTGTTGAAGAAATCATCTCGGCTGCCAAGGAGAATTCCTGCGATATTATCATTATCGGAAAGACGGGTGGAAGCGGTCTGACGGACGCAATAATGGGGTCCACAGCCAGGGGTGTTCTGCGGGGCAGCGCAATTCCAGTTCTGGCCGTACCCATGACATAAAAACAGCGTATGATGCCTGCAACCAATGTCTACCAAAGCAAAACAAAAAATTACAAATCCGGATGATTACAAATTGAGCTGCGATACTGAAAAAAGGAGATTGTGACAAATGAGTGACAAACACGAACACACAATGGGCCTGTGGGCCAGGTATCTGACGCTTTGGGTAGCACTTTGCATGGCAGCGGGAATTTTAATCGGATACATGTTCCCCGGCATGGCGGTTTTTATCGATTCCCTTTCCATACAACAGGTCAACATGCCGATCGGGATTCTGCTTTTTTTGATGATTTATCCCATCATGATCCAGATCGACTTCCAGCAGGTGATGGAGGCGGTAAAAGCGCCGAAGCCCGTACTGACGACCTTAATTGTCAACTGGGGCATAAAGCCTTTTACCATGACTTTTTTTGCCTGGCTGTTCATGACGCATATTTGGGCGCCTTTTATCAGCCCGACCATGGCCGCTGAATACACGGCCGGAATGATCCTGCTCGGGATTGCCCCCTGCACTGCAATGGTCTTTGTATGGAGCTACCTCTCCGGCGGCAACATGGGGCATACACTGGTTATGGTTGCCATCAATTCAATAACAATGCTGTTTTTTTATGCGCCATTGGGCAATTTGCTATTGGGGGTTGCCATGCCCATACCCCTTGTCACGCTGGCATTGACCGTGGGTGTTTACGTGGGTGTTCCGCTTGTGGCCGGTTATTTCACCAGAAAGATTCTGATCCAGCGCAAGGGGATGGACTGGTTTGAAAATGTGTATATAAAAAGCTGGGGAAGCGTTTCCCAAATCGCCCTGCTTGCAACGCTGGTAGCGCTTTTCATGCTGCAGGGGGAAGTGATCATTCAGCAGCCCCTGGTCATTTTGATGATTGCCATCCCGCTGATCATCCAGACCTTTTTTATCTTCGGGATTGCGTATCTTGCTTGCAGGCCGCTTGGCATTTCTTATGAGGATGCGGCGCCAACCGCGCAAATCGGCGCATCCAATCATTTTGAGGTGGCCATCGCCGTAGCCCTGACCCTCTACGGGACCGGTTCGGGGGCGGCGCTGGCAACCGTTGTGGGCGTTCTGATCGAAGTGCCGATCATGCTTGCGCTGGTCAGGTTCTGCCTGCGAACCCAGCACTGGTTTCCAAGAGAAAAAGGGAAAGCGCCAATTGTGTAAGTCGATATCAAATGCCCCGGCATGTGGAGTTGGATACCGGGGCATTGGATATTCCAACAGTTGCCGATTAGGTCTGCAAGTTGACCCGGGCGCCCCGACTTTTCTGTCTGGAGCAGATCGTATCGCGATGAAATTCAAAAACCTGCTTGCTCAGCCTGGCCACCTCCGCATCGTCTTCCAGCCAATGCCGGATATTGCCGAGCATGGTGGCTGCAAACGGGCTGTCAGATCCATCAGAAAGGGAATAATTGACCCACAAGCCGTCTTTTCGATAAGTGACAAGGCC
>SLGU01000168.1 GCA_007136525.1 Desulfobacteraceae bacterium
ATGGCCCTTGACGATTTTGGCCAGAACCCGTTGATCGTCAGAAGTTCGAGCATTCTCGAGGATCAGGTGGGTGCGGCCTTCTCCGGGAAATACAAGAGCCTGTTTCTGGCAAACCAGGGCAACAAGAAGCAGCGCCTGGAGGCCGTTATGGACGCCATTACGGAAATCTACGCGTCGATGTACAGCCCCGATTCCGTTCAATATCGCGCGGAGCGGGGGATGCTCGATTTCCACGAGGAAATGGGTATCATCATCCAGGAAGTGGTCGGCAGACGTATCGGCCCTTATTTCATGCCGCTGTTTGCAGGTGTGGCTTTCAGCAACAATGAATTCCGCTGGTCCCCCCGAATCAGGCGTGAAGACGGGTTGATCCGCATGGTCATGGGCATGGGGACGCGCGCGGTGGACCGCCTCAACGATGATTTCCCGATTCTCATATCGCCCGGCCAGCCGACACTGCGGGTGAACACCATGCCCGAAGAGATCAAGCGCTATTCTCCCAAGCGGGTTGATGCGGTGAACCTGGAAAAAAACGTTTTTGAAAGCATCGACATTGACGATTTTTTAAAAAATTATGGCCCGCTGGTGCCCGGTCTCCAGGACATCGTATCCGTATACCGGGATGATTACATCCGCAGAACGTCTGCCATTGACATTGATTTCGGCAGCGATGACCTGGTTGTCACGTTTGAAGGCATTGCCGCCAATTCCACTTTTGTGAAGACCGTTCAGATAATGCTCGAGGTGCTCAAGGAAAAAATGCAGACCCCCATCGATATCGAATTCGCTTTCGATGGAAAGCATTTGTACCTGCTTCAGTGCCGTTCCCAAAGCTCCGGTGAGGAAAGTGCGCCCGGACCGATACCCAAGGACATCGAGAAGAAGGATATTGTATTTTCGGCCAAAAAGCATATATCCAACGGTGTTATTTCCGATATCTCCCACATCGTTTACGTCGACCCGGAAGGGTATAACAGCCTTCAGTCCCTGGACGACCTGGCTGCGGTCGGACGTGCCGTTGGAAAGATCAACGCTTTGCTTCCGAAGCGGTGCTTCATCCTTATGGGCCCGGGGCGCTGGGGCAGCAGGGGGGATATCAAGCTTGGGGTGCAGATCAGCTATGCCGATATCAACAATTGCGCAGCGATCATAGAAATTGCAAAGAAGAAGTCAAACTATGTTCCTGAACTGTCATTTGGCACGCATTTCTTTCAGGATCTTGTCGAAGCCAATATCCGGTATCTGCCGCTTTATCCTGATGACGAGGGTATTATTTTCAATACGGTATTTTTTTCGCGTTCCAGGAATACGCTTCCACAACTGCTGCCGGATTACAGCGGGCTTGCAGACGTGATCAAGGTCATCGATGTCCCTGTTTCAACCAACGGGAAAGTACTGCAGATTTCGATGAATGCTGAGATCGGCGAAGCAATCGGTTTTCTGGCGGAGCACACCGGCGAAAAAACGGTTCAAATCAGCGAAATACTGGCAAACAAGAAGTTTGAACGCTACGAGGACGTCCGGTTTGACGATAAGTTCTGGCAGTGGCGATCTTACATGGTGGAATGCATCGTCGAACGGCTCGACCCCTCTCGCTTCGGTGTAAAAAGCGCATACCTGATCGGCAGTGTGAACAGCGGCACGGCTGGTCCGGGCAGTGACATCGACATGATCCTGCATTTCGTCGGGGATGCTGAACAGCGGAAAAACCTGGAATTATGGCTTGAAGGCTGGAGCATGGCGCTTGCGGAAATCAATTATCTCAAAACCGGGTATTCCTCCGAGGGGCTGCTGGATGCGCACATTATCACCGATGAGGACATTGCCAATAAAACGTCTTATGCGCATAAAATAGGTGCGGTGACAGATCCTGCCACACCTATTTCTGTTTTAGGGAAAAAGGACAGGCGCTGACCCCGTGAACTGAATCAATCAGCCGGAAGCGCAGCCAGACTTTTCAGTCCAGAAGAACTGCACCCACAAACCAGTAAAGGGAGGCATGCGAATGGAAAACAGAATAACACCCAACGAAAGTACACATGCAGTGAACGGCCTTTTTACCCCGGAGCGGAAAATGGCGTCCGCAGTCTATATCCTCTATCTGCTGAGCATGCTTATCGGCATCACATCAATTGTCGGCGTGATCGTTGCGTATGTTTTCCAGGGGGAAGCATCTGAAATGGTCAAGACCCACTATCGTTTCCAGATACGCACCTTCTGGATTGGTCTTCTGCTCGGTTTGGTGGGCCTGCTGCTCACCGTTGTCTTTATCGGGTTTCTGGTGCTGCTGTTTCTGCTGGTATGGTTTGTCGTGCGCTGCGTGCTCGGCTTGAAATACCTCAACGAAGGAAAGCCTGTGCCCAACGCGGCCTCCTGGATGTTCGGTACCTGACGCTGCTTCGTTGATGCCAAAACAGCCCGCACGATTCCCGGGATGTCAACCCGTACCGGTAAGAACTTCCCGGACTTTGCGAGAGAGTTCAGAGACACTGAAAGGCTTCTGAATAAAATTTAAATCCTTTTCCAGGACGCCTTTGCTGGAGATCATATCCGCTGTGTGGCCGGACATGAAAATGACCCGTATGTCGGGGTTCATGGCAGCAACGTTTTTAGACAGGGTGGGACCGTTCATGACCGGCATCACCACATCGGTCAGAAGCAGGTGAATTTTACCGACGTAATTCTTGACGGTGCTGATCGCATCTTTCGGGCAGGCGGCTGCGATTACCGTGTAGCCCAAAGATTCCAGCATGGTTTTACAGATATCCAGGTTCATGGGTTCGTCCTCCACCACCAGGATGGTTTCCCTGCCTTCCAAATGAGGCTTTTCGCTTTGCCTTTCCTGAATCGGTTCGGCGGGGCCTTTCGTGTAACGGGGAAAGTATACCCTGAACGTCGATCCCCTGCCGGGTTCGCTGCTGACACTGATAAAACCGTTGTTCTGCCGGATAATGCCATAAACCGTGGCGAGCCCCAAGCCTGTGCCCTTGCCGGTTTCCTTGGTCGTGAAGAACGGGTCAAAAAGCTTGTCCATAATCGTCTCGTCGATGCCGCAGCCATCGTCGATCACGGACAAAACGACATAATCTCCGGGCTTACAGCCCCTGTGGGATTCACAATAGGCAGCGTCAAGCGTGATAATGCCCGTTTCAACGGTCACCTTGCCGGCGCCTGTGATGGCATCCCTCGCATTGACGCACAGGTTCGTTAAGATCTGGTCTATTTGTGCAGGGTCGATTTTAATCGGCCAGAGCTGGGGTCCCGGCTGCCAGGACAGGGCGATGTCTTCGCCTATGAGACGGCTGAGGAGCCTGAGTCCTTTGCTGATGGCTTCGTTCAGGTCAAGGCTTCTCGGCTTGATAACCTGTTTGCGTGCAAATGCGAGCAGTTTCCGTGCGATATCCGCCGATCGGCTCGCGGCGTTGTGAATTTCTTGAAGCTTCCTATAGAGCGGGGATGATTCATCGATGCTCTCAAGGGCCAGTTCAGCATAGCCCATGATTACGTTGAGCATGTTATTGAAATCATGGGCCACACCGCCTGCAAGCTGCCCCACGGACTCCATTTTTCGTGCCTGGTTCAGTTGCTCTTCAAGCATGATCTGCTCTTTTTCCGACTGCTTGCGCCTTGCGTTGGTGAACACCTGGGCAACAATGGATGCCGCCATGCTGGAAAAGGCCTCTTCATCGGAATGCCATTTCCGGATGGGCCCGATGTGTTCAAGGCATACAACCCCGGCCACTGATCCTTCGATGATCACACCGGCATCGAGCAGGGATGTAATCCCCAAGGGGGCAAGGTAGACATCTGTCAATCCTTGCAGCCTATGGTCGCTTTGCGCATCTTCGGCATAAATCCGGCTTTCGGCACGCATGGTGTCAGAATAAACTGAGAAATCGGCTGTTTTCAAGACGGTACCGCTGCTGTGGCGTCCTGCGGAGGCTTCGTACAGGGAAAGGCAATGCAGTTCAGAGCCGTCATCCGATAGCATCCACACGCTGGCCCGTTCCACCCCGATGCTTTCGGCGATGATTTCCGTTATCCGTTTCATTGCATCAGGTATTTCTCCCGAAAGAATCACCGCATCAAGGACAATTTCCGCGATACCCGCCCGTTGGCTTTTTGCACGATTTTCACTAGCCATTAGGGCATGTTCAGCTATTTTTCGTTCAGTAATATCCCGGGTACTGAAAAGGATTTCCTTGGGATTGCCGTTTTCGTCCGGCAGTAATCGCCCGAGGGTTTCAAACCACAGGTAGGCCCCATCGGATTTCCTGTAACGGTATTCCACTTGTCGGGATTCATCACGCATGTCCACGAATTCTTTGAAAATAGCATACAACTCCGCCTGATCGTCAGGATGAACGAACTCAAAGACATTCCTACCCATCAGGGCATCCAGGTCGTACCCAAGCATGGCGTGTGATGTGTTAAGAAATTTAAAGTTTCCTTCCAGGTCGGCAAGGGAAACCAGCTCGAACATATTATCCAGTATATAAAGCAGCAGCTGTGACTTTTCTTTGAAAGCGGTTTCGGCACGCTTGCGGTCGTCTATGGCCGTGGTGAAACCCTGGTAGCTTATAACCTTTCCCCGTTCATCCCTGATGGTCCGGGCATTGGTCGATACCCAGAAGCAAGTCCCGTCACGGCGGATCAACTGGTGCTCGAAATTGAACACTTCGCCGCGGGTTTCCAGGATATGCTTGAAATGAGTTCTCCGGTCCGGTTCAGAATAGATCTGGGCGGCGATATCGCTTATGGCTTCAACCAGTTGTTTGGGGGAGTCATATCCCAGCATTTGAGCCATGGCCGGATTGACGCAAAGAAAGCGACCGTCAGGCGTAGAGGTGAAAAAACCGATGGGGGCATTGTTGAGTAATTCTTGATAATTCAATAACTTGTCTGCATTTGCGTGACCGATGCATATGTCATTCTGATGTTCTGAACCATCTTCGGCCATGCCTGTCTCCATTGTAGGGTAAAAAAGGGGAGCTTTCCGTTGATGATATTTGTCTGCTGATAAAATGTATGATATAGCAAGATATCAAAAATTTCAAAAAAAATGACGGAAAAATTGGTTTTGCTGCAGCTGCAAAACGGAGATACAGCATTATTATCACATGAAAAGGGTTTTTATGAGCCGTTCCATACGCATCATTCCGGTTATTGTACTGTTATTCGTCTTTTTTCCCCCGGCCGTCCTGCGCTCCGGTGGGATATGGGAGAAAACCACGGAAGACGCGGAGCATGGCATTGATGTTTATACCCGAACTGTCGAAGGCTCTCCGATAAAGGCCTACCAGGGCCGCACGACCGTGGAAGCCACCTTGGATGCCCTGGTGAGCCTCATGTCGGATGTCGCGTCATTTCCCCTGTGGATGCACAACGTGAACAGTGCGAGGGTCCTTGATATCATTAACGATAAAGAGCGTATCGCTTATGTTTCCCAAGGCGTGCCATGGCCGGTGAGGGACCGCGACCTGGTCCTTTACTCGAAACTTGAAATGAACCCGGACACCGGGGGCGTCATTATCAACATCGAGGCATGGCCTGACGCCTATCGCGAGCAGGAAGGGCACCTCCGGATAACCGATATGAAAAGCAGCTGGGTGTTCACGCCGAAAGAAAACGGCATGGTCGAAGTCGTTTATGAAACCCACGTGGATCCGGGTGGAAGGATACCACCCCGCCTGGTGAACGCCCATACACTGGACACCCCGCTCAATTCACTCCGTGGACTGCGGGAAATGATCAAAAGACCGGAATATCGCGACGCCTTCATGGATGTGCTGCATCAAAACTGACGGCTTCGTAAAAGGCCCAATATCTGCGTTGCGAACAATCTTTGAAGAATCTCACGTACGGATAAGTACGCTCAATTCTTCGAAAATTGCTCGCGCCTGGATCCCTAACTTTTTACAAAGCCGTCTGAAAACGACTTTTTACGGGTTCATCAAAACTGACGGCGCCAAGGCGATTCATATTTTCATGAAGGATGGGCGCCCAACCCATCAGCGGTACATATCTTCGATGATATCCGCAAATGCCTTGTTGACGTATTTTCTCTTGACCTTCATGGTGGGGGTTACCTCGCCGTCCTCTTCGTAGAGTTTTTTGGGAAGAATCCTGAATTTTCGAATGTTTTCAACC
>SLGU01000116.1 GCA_007136525.1 Desulfobacteraceae bacterium
ATCTCACATACGGCTAAGTACGCTCAATTCTTCAAATATTGCGCGCGCCTGGATCTTGTCACGCCATGGCGTGATTCAAAGCCGTCTGATCTCGACTTTTTTCTCGGTTCCATCAAGCTTGCTTTCTCATCATTTGCTGCTTGACAAGACCCTGTATATTGGGTTAAAAAGACAAATTTTATCAATATGGCTTTCAGGATTTTTTTTCGCGCCCGTTCATCACCCCGTACACGCCGGTCACATCAAGGGGGCGCGTCATTGCAATAATAAAGAAGGTGAATCATGAAACGAACATATCAGCCCAGCAGAATCAAACGCGCCAGGAAACATGGTTTCCTGAAAAGGATGTCCACAAAAAACGGACGAAGGGTTATTAATCGCAGGCGGGCCAAGGGGCGTAAGCGCCTGACCGTTTAGCCAAACGGCAACAAGGCCGATTACCGTTGGAAAAGAGGTTTTTTATCCGGGCGAGATTTACAAAGGCCGACAGGCTGCTCAAACGGCGTGAATTCGTCGAAATGTCGCGAACCGGAAAAGGTGTATCCGACCGATATTTTATTCTTTCTTTCAAACCCAATGAACGTGACCGCTGCCGGCTCGGGGTGACGGTGACGAAGAAGGTCGGAAACGCGGTCATCCGCAACCGGTTAAAACGCGTTATACGCGAATATTTCAGGCACAACCGGTCCCGGATCGAAAAAAACCTCGACATGAACATCATTGTAAAAAGATCGGCCGCAGGCGTTTCTTCCGAAAAGGCGCATGCATCGCTGCATGCACTGGTCGACCGGATTGAAGGCGCCGGATCGAGGAGGATTGAAAAATAAAATACCTGCTTTTGACTGTTATCAGGGTATACCAGCTTGTCCTGTCCCCGTTGCTGGGGGCGAACTGCCGGTTTTATCCCACGTGCTCGGAATATGCCCGGGAATCGATCAGCCAGTATGGCGTTTGTAAGGGATGTTTTCTTGCTGTAAAGCGGATACTGAAATGCCATCCATTTCATCCGGGGGGCGTCGATCCCGTGCCCTGAAAGGGCCGCCGGACCTTACCGTTCGAACCCCGGGGCCGATTCCGGGTATCATCACGTTCCTGCCGGACACGGCCCCAAGGTGCATATGCACCAGATACACTGAAATTTTGCTGAAAAGAAATCCTTACCTGTTTATCTTTTGAGCACCGGCAGTCCAGGCAGATATTATTCTTTTCAACCCGGCCTTCGCGATACCGCCCTCTTCACACGTCGCATGCCTTTTCATTGCTGTTCCCCGACCCCGCCATGCGTTAATGCTTGCAGGCGCGGCGTCCCCGGGACGCGTCCCGCCCTGCCGCTGCCGGGTAAACGCGGTGATTATTTTTCACTATTGTTATACATAACCAGGAGTTATTAATGGAACACGTTCGGTTGATCATTGCAATCGTGCTTTCACTTGCAATATTTCTTGTATGGGATTTTTTCTTTGTCGACCGGCGACCGGTCCCCCCCCCTCTGCGCCGCCCACTGAAACCGTTGCCCCCGGACCTGAAGAAACGATCGATCAGGAAATCGTGTGGGATGAAGCGCCAACGGCGATTCCGGAAAAAACCTTTGAAACCATATCGGTCGAAACGGATCTCTATAAAGCGGTTATTTCCGAGCGGGGAGCGACCATTATCCGTTTTGAACTCAAAGAGTACAGGGAGACGGCCGATCCCGGCTCCCCCCGCAAGGCGCTGATCCCGGAAAGCAACCGAATGGGGACGGCTGCCGTCAACCTGTCAGGTGCGGACGTTCCCCTGTATGAAGCGGTGTTTGCCACGGATTTTGACGGCCAGTCCCTGAAGGTGGACGAAACGCCTGAAACGCTTTCCTTTTTCTGGCAGAACGAAGACGGGCTCGTTCTTGAAAAGCGGTATACGTTTCACCCGGACAAATATAACATCGGTTTAAGCGTGGTGGTGCGAAACCAATCCGATGGCACTGTCGAGCGGACCCTTGAGATCAGCATGACCAATCCCCCGCCCGATGACACGCGCCGGTTTACCTTTTCAGGGCCGTTCATTTCCGTTGACCGGGACTTGCACCAGGTAAAAATCAGCGACATCAGGGACAAGGGCGTCTTCAGCGGCGACATCCATTGGGCCGGCATCGAGGACCATTATTTCATGACCGCGCTTGTTCCGCCGGCGCCTGTCAACGCCAGCATCGTCCTTGACATTGACCAACAAAAAAACCTGATGAAAACAACTCTCCGTCAGCCCATGGGCCGTATTGCACCGGGCAGTGCGGCGCAGTACGACTACCATCTTTTTTTGGGGCCCAAGAAGCTGTCCTTGTTGCAGGCGTTCGGCCACGGACTGGACAGAAAGGTCGATTTCGGATGGTTCAGCATTATTGCAAAACCCGCCCTGTGGCTCATGAATGCCATCCATGACAATGTCATTGCCAACTACGGCGTGGCGATCATTCTGCTGACCCTGCTGATCAAGGCGGTTTTCTGGCCGCTTGGCAACAAGAGCTACAAATCCATGGCGGAAATGCGCAAAATACAGCCGCTCATGATGGAAATCCGCAACAAGTACAAGGACGACAAGAAAAAAATGAACGAAGAGGTGATGAACCTTTACAAAACTTACAAGATCAACCCCTTGAGCGGCTGCCTCCCCATGGTCGTCCAGATACCCGTGTTTATCGCCTTTTACCGGATGCTGTATGAAGCCATCGAACTGCGCCATGCGCCGTTTATGCTCTGGATCAACGACCTGTCCGCGCCTGATCGGCTGTTTGATTTCGGCATAACATTGCCGCTTATGGCCCCGCCTGTGGGCATTCCCGTGCTGACCCTCATTATGGGCGCAACGATGTTTTTACAGCAGAAACTGGCGCCGCCGCCCGGAGACCCCATGCAGGCCCGGATAATGATGATGCTTCCCATTGTTTTCACGTTCATCTTTATCAATTTTCCTGCTGGGCTCGTGCTGTACTGGCTGGTAAACAACGTCGTTTCCATTGCGCAGCAGTACATCGTCAACCTGAAAACGACCTGATCATGACCCAACCTGGAGGCTCTTCATGAGTGCGTTTGTCGACTTTGAAGATAAAAGCGTAGACAAAGCCATCGAAAAAGCGTGCAAAGCATTGAACACTACACGTGAAAAGTTAAAATATGACATAATATCACATGGTTCAAGTGGAATATTCGGTATAGTGGGAATGAAAAAAGCGCTCATACGGGTAGCGGTCCCCGACCATGCCGAAACCCCGAAAAAAGCGCCGGCCGAAAGGCCGGCCAAAAAGAGCGGCAGGAAGGCAGCGCCCGGTGCCGCCGCCACGACGGCCGGACCAAAAGAATCAGCGCCATGCGCGGAAAAAACAGTGCCCTATCAGGACCCGATCAGCGATGAAGCCGCCATTTCCGCTCTCGTGGATGAAGCTTTTGGCGAGCGGCCGGCTTATCCCCCTGAAGCCGCACCCGACCCCGAAACGACACCTGACCCCCAACCTCTACCGGAGAATCTGCCCGGGACCGATTCCGATGATTTATGGGCTGGAACCGAAGCGGATGGTGCTTCGGGGAAGCAGGCACCCGTCATGGATATAGAAAATTCCAGCGAAGCTGCGGAATGGACGCAGGGGTTTTTGGACCAGGCCATACAACTGATTTCACCTGACGCCGGGGTTCTCATGGAAACGGACGACAATATCATCCATTTTAAAATACAGGGAGGGGATGACGCAGCCCGCCTTATCGGAAAGCGGGGGCAGACACTGGACGCCCTCCAGTACATCGCAGAAAAGGCCGTCAGCAAAATGTTCGGCCCAAACATCCATGTGGAAATCGATGTTGAAAACTATCTTGAAAAACGAAGGGCCGATTTAAAACAACTTGCAAACCACCTTGCCGACAAAGCCTGTCAAACCGGAAAACCAATGGTGATTAATCGCATCAATGCCTATGACAGGCGGATTGTTCACATAGAGTTGAAGGAAAACCGGGAAATACGGACGCAAAGCACAGGTAGCGGTGAACTCAGAAAGCTCCTGATACTGCCCAAAAAGAAAGCTTCGCCGAAACAAAGGGTTGAAGACGACGGCCGACAGGATGAAAAGGCGGGCGGCAGCATGCCGAATAACAACGGCAACCACCGCACTCCCCAGGAGGAAGACGTGAAGGAGGAGACCCCCGAGACCCCCAAGAAAAAAGCAGGCAGTGGAAGGCGAAAAACCAGAAGCAGGGGAAGGCGGAGCGCTGAGAGCCGTAAACCGAAAGCAGAAGGGGAAAATGAGGACCTGAAGCCGGAGGATCAAGGGTGAAAAGCCATGGAACAATCAACCATTGCAGCAATTGCGACGCCGCCTGGAACCGGAGGGGTCGGGATCATCAAAATATCCGGTCCGGATGCGATAAAAGCAACCGCGCAGATTTTCTGCCCCGGCCCGGTACCCAAGCAAAGCAAGCCCTTTCCCGTCAATGATCCGTCCTTTTTTTCCCCATGGAAAATCCATTACGGGCACATCGCAGATTCAACCCAAAACCGCGTTTATGATGAAGTGATCGTCGCTGTCATGCCCGGCCCCAGGTCGTATACCCGGGAAGATGTTGTTGAAATACAGGCCCACGGCGGAACAGTTATTCTTGAGGGCATCATGTCCCTGTTGATGCGGCACGGCATCTGCGTCGCCCAACCCGGGGAATTCACGCGCAGGGCTTTTTTAAACGGAAGAATCGATTTGGCCCAGGCCGAGGCCGTTATCGACCTGATCAATGCCCGATGCGATGCCGCCGTTGATCTCGCTCTTGACCAGGCCGCAGGCAGCCTTTCCGGCGCCATTGAAACCGTACGCTCCCGACTTACACGCATACTGGCTGCCATTGAAGCGATGGTGGACTTCCCTGATGCTGTTGAAGGGGAAGTGGACACTGCCGCCCTTTGCAGGGACATTGCCATTGAGGCCCTTGACCCGATTTCTTCAATGATTGACGCATATGAGGGGGGAAAAACACTCCGGGAGGGTTTTCGCGTGGTCATTGCAGGCGCGCCCAATGTTGGAAAATCAAGCATCATGAACCGGCTGGCAGGCACCGACCGGGCCATTGTCACAGAACACCCGGGAACGACGCGGGACTATATTGAAACCCCGCTGCCAACCGGCGGCATCCCCATCACCCTGGTGGATACGGCCGGGCTTCGGACGGATCCTGAACCCGTTGAGGCGATCGGCATTGACATGGCGCGCCGGCACATCCATGAAGCCAACCTGGTCCTGCACGTGCTGGACGCGTCTGCTGCTGTTTCCGTGGAAGACCAGGCGTTTTTCGAGGAGATTCACCATAAGGCCGCCCTGGTTGTTCTGAACAAGATCGACCGCGTTAATAAGAACAGGGGAACAACGGCAGCGGAGACGCTTAGCGGGCGTCCGGTGGGCGATAAATCGGTTGCAGCATCGGCACCAGCACCGGCGCCGCCCGGACCCGGCGGACAGGCATTGCCTGTGGATTTAAGGGTGGTCCTGCCGGAAAGCATGGCCCGTGCAACCGTTGTGGCCACATCTGCAAAATACAACATTGGCCTGGACGCCCTCCGGACGCATATTGTTGACATGGCACAACGCGGCTATACGCACACACCCGAAAAGCCGGTGCCAAACTTCCGGCACAAGGCGCTTCTCCTGGAAGCACGTGACGCACTGTCCCTGGCCATTGACAACCTGAAGCAGGAGACAGACCCGGAGCTGGTGTCCATTGATCTTCGGCAGGCATACGACAGGCTTGGCGAAATAACCGGGCGCACTGCCGCACCCGATGTGCTTGACGATATTTTCAGCAGGTACTGTATTGGGAAATGAATGACAAAAGGGAAGGCCTGGAGAAACGGGGACGGGTTGGACGTTTTGGATTGAGTGGACGATGGACCCGGGAAGACCTGGTGCAGACATGGCGCAGCACATGGCAAGGTCAATTCCGTTGGGTGGTGGTGGGGTGACGGTGCTGCCCCGGCAACTGCAGGAGAACGCTGATATCTCTATGGCTCGCTCCCTTGCGCCCTGTGATAAACGGCAAGGCCACAGGGCGCCGGCGTCCGCTTCGCCAAGAGCTATCAGCAACCCCCTGCAATTGTTGCTGCGGGCAA
>SLGU01000304.1 GCA_007136525.1 Desulfobacteraceae bacterium
AACATCCGGCTTCCCGGCCGCATAAAAGTGGACGAACGGCGCATCACCAATGTGACCGCCCATTTCCCGGGAAGGATACGCACCCTTCACGTCGATTTCACCGGTGCGCCCATCCGGAAGGGAGAACCCATGGCCGCCATATACTCCCCCGAACTGGTCGGCGCCCAGCGAGAACTCATCGAAGCCTTAAACCGCAAGGACCGGCTCCCGGGCATGGTGGAAGCGGCCCGGCAAAAGCTGCGTCAATGGGAATTGAGCGAAAAGCAGATCAGTGAGATCGAACAGCGGGGCGTTGTGGAAACCGATATTGACATCCTGTCCCCGGTGGACGGGTTCGTGCTGGCGCGAAACGTATCCAGGGAGCAGCACGTGGAAGAAGGGACCGTGCTCTTTGAAGTGGCGGACCTGGCATATGTCTGGGCCGTTTTTGAAGCTTACGAGGAAGACATCCAATGGATCGCAGCAGGCGACACGGTGAGATTCCGGATGCGTGCGCAACCCGGGACGATCACGTCCGCGACGATCGACTACATCGACCCCGTGATGAACCCTAAAAGCCGAACCATCGGGCTTCGTGCGGATATTGAAAACAACGGGACGCGCCTGAAGCCTGACATGCTTCTCTCCGGTGAGATCTCCGCCCGGCTGGCCGAAGAAAAACTGATGGTGCCGGCTGGCGCGGTGCTATGGACCGGCCCCCGCTCCATCGTTTTTGTCATGGACCCGGACGCGGATCAGCCTGTTTTTGAAGCCCGGGAAATCACCCTGGGGCAGCGCGGCGGGGACTTTTTCGTGGTCGAAGAAGGCGTGCACGAAGGCGAGGATGTGGTGTCCCACGGGGCGTTTCGCGTGGACAGCGCGTTTCAGCTGGCAGACCGGTTATCCATGATGAACCGGGAACCCGGCAGGGGGGTGGTGCCGGTTCACCACCACGGCCCCGCAGATGCCAACGACGACCATGACCCTGACCCTGACGACATGGCCATGACAGATGATCCCGTGGATCTGCGCAGTGATGTGGACGCGCAATTCAAGGGGGAATTCACCGCTTTGATCCATGACTACCTGGTGTTAAAAGACGCCCTGGTGGCATCCAATCTTGAAGACGCAAAAAAAGCCGGCGGAAATTTCATTCAGACCCTGGCGTCCATCGGCATGCACCGGATGAGAGGTGATGCGCACATGGCGTGGCTGTCGATTTACAGCAACATTGAATCTCATGGCGAACCCATTGCGGACAGAAATGACCTGATGCAGGTGCGCAATGATTTCCGCTTTTTAAGCACGGTTCTGATTGACGCGGTCAAGACGCTTGGGACTGATGATGATTTTTACCACCAGTTTTGCCCCATGGCCTTCGGCGACGAGGGGGGGCACTGGATCAGCGACGTACCGGATATCCGAAACCCCTACCTGCCGGAAACCATGCTCCGCTGCGGAGAGGTGAGGGAAAAGCTGAGCTTCTGAATAGTTGACGGCTGTTCCGGGAACCTTGAAATGACGGCCTGCCGGACGGTAATCCTATGCGCAGGCTTGGACGCGGGAGGACTGCGGGAGGCCGTGGGCCCGGCGCCAGCACCAGGCAACACCGTTGCCGCAAGGCTCAGGCGTGAGGTAGCCGCGGGAAACAAAATCGGCGACCGTCTTGCGGATCAGGCGCTTGTCGCCTTCGAGAACCTCCGCCATCCGGTCTTCCAGGACGGGCCCTGCCGCTTCTGGGTCGCCGTTTAAAAGGGCGGATTCCACGAAGCCCAGTTTTTCCACCAGGTCATTTTTCAGGATCGCAAAAGTGATGTGCATCCGGTGATGCCCTTCCACGCGCATTTCATCTGATGGGGAATTTTTTCCCGTTCCGTATGCCGCGAGCATCTCCTGCCACCGCCGGTTGATGTCCGCCTCATACCGGCCGACAAAGTCCCGGAGGTTACCGGGCGTCACGGCCGAGGTTTGCACCACCGCGTCATTGGCATGATACAGCGACCAGTCATCCGTGAGAATCTCCAGGTCGTACTTCCCAATGTTCTCCCGGACGGTAGTGCCCGGAAAGGGGGCCAGAAAGTGGTATCCGTAAAAGGTGTCCAGGCTGCGGGCAAAGGTGTCGGTCCGCTCAAGGCTTTCCATGGTCTCCCCGGGCAGGCCGACCATGAAGGACGCGTGCGCCTGCATGCCGGCCTGCTTGCACATGCGGACCGCCGCTTCGGCCTGTTCAATCAAAATACCCTTGCGCACCCGCTTGAGCATGTCGGGGCAGCCCGATTCAATGCCGTAACTCACGCTGTCGCACCCGGCTTTCGCCATGAGATCAAGCATTTCCTGTGTGACCGTGTCCACGCGGGCAAAGGCGCTCCAGTCGAATTTCAGCCCCCTTTGGTGGATGCCCCGGCAGATGTCACGGACCCGGTCGGTATCCGAAGCGAAAAGGTCATCCGCGATATTGATCCGCTCAAATCCCAAGGCCAGAATGGCTTCCACTTCATCCAGAACGGAAGCGGTGCTGCGGCGGCGGAGCTTTGCGCCCACCATTTTCCGGCCGCTGCAGAAGATGCACCCGTAAGGGCAGCCCCGTCCGGTGATCATGCTGACGGGAAATCCCAGCGCCTTGTAGCGGGATATGGGCATGAGGCGGCGGGCCGGCAACGGCAGACGGTCCGGGTCGGCGATAAACGCCCTTCTGCCGTTATCGATGATTTTGCCGTCACTTCGGAAGGCGATGCCGGCAATACCGCGCCATTTGTCCGGATCGGCCATTACCGGCACAAACTGCGCAATCGTATCTTCGGATTCACCCCTGAAGATCACGTCGATTTCCGGGTGGTGATTCAGCGTCTGTTCAACGGTAAAAGAGACATGGGGACCGCCCATCATCGTGAGAATGTCGGGGTTGATTGCTTTCACGTCCCGCAGGATGCGCCGTGCGTCATGGAAGTTCATGGTCACGCTGCCCGCACCCACGGCATCAGGCTGAAAGCCCTCAAGTTGGGCTGCAATTTTTTCCCGGGAATACCGGGAAACAATGTAATCGAGGATCTTTACCTCGCAGCCCGCCGCTTCAAAAGCGGCGGCAACATATCCCAGCCCCAGCGGCGGAGACGGCAGTTCTTCGAGCGGATACGGGGCGGCAATCAGGGCCACGCGCACGGTCAATCTCCCGGTTGAAAGGATGAAGCGGATCTTTGCGATGCCGATGAAAACCCGATGTCCACACCTGCGTCACAAAAATAATGCGCAAAGTGATGTCAAATCATAATGCGGCTTTTGCAACCACTCCTATAAGGCCCATAATCTTTTTTGTAAACAAGATTTGACGACTTTGCAAAAAGTCCAATATCTGCGTTACGCGCAATTTTTGAAGAACCTCACGTACGGATAAGTACTTGAGGTTCTTCAAAAATTGCGCAAGCCTTGATCTTGGACTGTTTTCAAAATCGTCTGATCTCGACTTTTACGAGTCCGTCAGATTTGCCGTTCGGATCAAACGCGGTTTCGGTGAAGGTTGGAGAAAACCTGGCCATCCGGATCAACGGCCGGCTCTACCCGATCCCCCTGCATCAGCCCTGAGGCTTTCCCTGACCGGCACCGAAAAAAAACCGCGGCCGGCCGGTCAGATCTTGCCGCGGGCCTGGGCAATCCGCATGTATGTTTCCATTCCGTTTTGAGGCGGCAGGTAAAGGGATTTTTCGGACTTGCGGACAAGGGATACCGCTTCCACGTCGCAGGTGGTCACGCAAAGGCCGCAGCCGATGCAGCGCTTCAGGAGGACTTCAGCTATCCCGTCCGTCATTTCGATTGCGTCCATCTGGCACCGGTCCAGGCAGATTTCGCAGCCGGTGCAAAGGTCTTCATCGATGCGTGCGAAATAATTGCTCTTGACCGCTTCCGCCGGACTTTCCTGCATTTTCAACGACCGGAGCATGCCGCAGCAGTCCCCGCAGCAGGAGCACATGCCCCCCACCTGCTGTGAATTGAAGGGCTGCATGACCAGCCCGGCTTTTTCGTTTTCCCGGATGATGCGTTTGGCTTCATCCTTGTCGATATACCGCCCCATGCCATTGTCCACGTAGTAGTTGCCGTGGGACCCGAAAATAAAGCATGCTTCCAGGGGCTTGTCGCACCCCATGTCCATTTTCTGCGCGGTGGTCCGGCAGATGCACGGCGCAACGGCGATGACGTTCTGGGAATCGATGATGGCCATGGCGTCTTCATAGGTGGCCACCGGCTGCTCCGGCACAATCTCCGCGTTGATGGGGATGGAGCGCATCACAGGCGTTCCCGTGGACTGGAAGCTTTTTCCCAGCCCTTCTTCAAAATACGCGTAGAGATCCTCGGCCAGTTCCCGATCGACCGTATTGAGCTGGAATTCAAAAATCCCAACAACGAACGGTATGGCCGAATATCGGATTAAGTCCCCCTTTTTATGGCGGAACAAAAGGCCGCGACTCGCCATGTCCTCCAGATGAGTGGCCACATCTTCCGGATTCCTGCTTGTCCTTGCGGCCACGGATTCGGGTGCTTCCAGCATGGGCGTCATGTCCAGGAAAAGCCCGGCGTCATCGGGTGAAAAAAGCTTCTTTAAAATCCGGATTTCCACGCCGGAATCGGTTGCCGGGTATCCCGGGCCCATATCGTCAAGGCGCTCCCGCAATTTTTCGTAAATATCGTTCATTGGTTCTCTCCTTATCCTGTTCATGACTGACTGCTGTTCATGACCGCTGTTTTCTGATCCCAACCGATCTCGCCCTGTTTTTTCCTCCCAAAACGCTCGGTATCGGGGTCGAATTTTTCACACCCCCACGGGGCAGACTTTCAGTCTGTCTCTGGTGTTTGGACATACACTGCCCCGTAGGGGCAATGCAATGCAGCCGGTGGTTTCAACCACCGGAAATGCTGATATCAATAGTTGCATTGGCGTCCTGAAGAGACGACATTCAACATGTATCGTCCCTTCAGGACTCCGGTTTTATTGCATCCTTTATTACCGGTGGTTGAAACCACCGGCTATATTATGTATCCCCTCCGGGGATGACCGGCGTCATCTGTAAAGGCCAATGGCCAAAGGTCAAAGACCGACCCCGATACCGACCCCCAAAAAAAAACCGGTGCCGGCCGGGGAATTAAAAAACGTTTTACAGTGCCGAGCATAAAGTAAACATACATTGTCGCTAAAACAAAATACAATAATTTCAAATATTAAAGCAAATAAACGTCTTTCCGGAATGTGATTACATTTATGCTCGGATTCGTAACAATAAATGCCCAACGGCTACACAATGAAAGGAATCATACCCCCTGTCAACCAAAAATAAAACGATCGTTCGATTTTTTCAGGAATGGCATTATTTGGGTACAATTTTATTCCTGTCCCTGTTTTACATCGGAAGCCAGTTCGGACCAGTGCCACACCGGGGCGATTGTTTCATCCACCAGGCCCGGCCACGGCCAGCCCAAAGGCAGGGGGCATTGAAATTGCAGCGATTCACCTGAAACCGGATGATGAATCATCAAACTTTGCGCAAACAGGGCGATCTGCTTTTCGGCCATGGGCGCTGACGCCCCGTACCGGAGATCCCCCATCACCGGAAACCCAACATGGGCAAGCTGTGCACGGATCTGGTGGTGCCGGCCCGTTTCCAGATCTATGGAAACGAGGCTCTTTTCACCCTCCCTATCCACGACCCTGAAGAAAAGGCGGGCTTCCCGGGTGGCGCCCGTATTTGAAGAGACAATCCGACTGGTGGCGGTGTGCGTCCGCTCGATAGGGTTGACCAGCCGGCCTTCGGTTTCTTCCATGACGCCCTCGACCACGGCCAGGTATTGCTTCTTCACCGTGTTTTCCCGGAACTGTGCACTGATGCGCGCGGCCGCCTTTGAGGTGCGGCAGAAAAGTACAACGCCTGCAACCGGGCGGTCCAGCCGGTGCACCATTGCCAGGAACACGTTTCCGGGCTTGCTGTAGCGTCTTTTTATCCATATCTTTGCAAGATCGATCAGGGAAGTATCCCCTGTCCGATCCCCTTGCACAAGCAGCCCGGATGGCTTATAAAGGGCCAGAAGGTGGTTGTCCTCATACAGCAGGGGCCACCCGGGCGAAAAAAAATAAGGCGGTCGC
>SLGU01000337.1 GCA_007136525.1 Desulfobacteraceae bacterium
GGCTGGTGGAAGTGCCCATGGGGCTCTCCCTTAGAAAAATGATTTTCGAGATCGGCGGGGGAATTCCAAAGAAGCGGAAATTCAAGGCGGTGCAGCTCGGCGGGCCGTCCGGAGGATGCGTTCCCGAGCACCTCCTGGACACCCCGGTCGATTTCGAGGAGATCGCCAAGGTCGGCGCGATCATGGGCTCCGGTGGCGTCATCGTCATGGATGATCAGACCTGCATGGTCGATATGGCCCGCTTTTTCATGGACTTCATCCAGGAGGAGTCCTGCGGCAAATGCACTCCCTGCCGGGAAGGCACGCGGCGCCTCCTTGAGATCGTGGAGAGAATCTGCGAAGGCCACGGGGTTCCGGAAGACATTGGAATACTCGAGGAGTTGTCGGTGGTCATCAAGAACTCTTCCCTGTGCGGCCTGGGGCAGACGGCTCCGAATCCCGTGCTGTCGACGCTTCGTTATTTCAGGGAAGAATATGATGCCCATGTCAATGAAAAACGCTGTCCCGCCAAGCGCTGTGCAGCGCTGCTCGAGTTCCGGGTGGTCGATGAAAAATGCACCAAGTGCGGACTGTGCTACAAAGCATGTCCCGTGGACGCCATTGCCTGGAAGAAAAAGGAAGTCGCGGTTATCGACAAGGAGAACTGCATCCAGTGCCTGAGCTGCTATAGTGCATGCCGGTTTGACGCCATTGATTAGAGCCCATCTCATATTTGACGCATTCGTAAAAAGTCGATATCAGACGACATTGAAACGTCTTGCACCAAATTCTCGAAATACGCGCGTATGTCTCCGGTTTGAAACAAGACGCCGCCGTGATCTTGAACCGAAATCCGAATTTTGAGATGGGTTCTGTGCGCTATGTGCCGTGCATCCTTTACATGCGGGATTTTCCCTGCCTGTAAAGGATGCCCGGCCCGTTGCCCGCCCCTGTTTTTGTTTTGCCCGTCAGGATACCGCCCACTTTCCCGATGCAAATACCGTATCTTCCTTGTAAATATTAAAAAGCCCCGTTTTCCCGTTGATTTCATAACCGGCTTCAAGGGTTTCGACATCCCTGCCGATCTGTCTGTTGTAATGCAGGTGAATGGATTGTAATCCGGCTGGATCATACCCGTTCCGGCAAAGCAGGGCCAGCAGATAATCGAAATAAACCGCGTTGTTGACGTGGTTAAGGGGGTCGTAATCCGTGGGGCGCGTGGTGATGAGCGTCTTGTGCTGCGGGTTGACTGGTATTTCGGGTTTCCATGCGTCGAGATCGAATTCCGTGGCCGCCTCTCCCACCGTACCGTACCTGTCTCCTGTTTCCGGGGGTATTTTCAGGAGGCGGCGAGTGTCGAGATCATAGAACAACCAGACCGTGGTGGCCGAAGCAATCCGGGTGTCGCCGGAATAAAGCTCATATTCCCGGTATGTCTTATACCCTTTTGACGCCCTGTGCCATGTCACCGCTGTCACTGTTTCGCCGTATACCGGGTATCGGTCGATTCGGGCTGCAATCCGGCTCAATATCCAGCGGCGGCCAACGGCGGTCATGGCATTTTCGGCATCATCCGCATGCTTGCCGGACGCCTCCTGCAATACCCGGAACAGTGCCCCCAGGGTAATCCGGTAGTCCGGGCCGATATCAAAATAATTCAAGGCCCTTGTTATGGAAACCTTCATTTGCGCTCCGATTTTTCTTATTGTGAATCATTTTATTTGTGGTTTTCATGATGGGTTTAACATACTTTGTAAACGAATCGAATTAAAAAAATACCGGACTGTAAGGCTTTCTGTCGTAAAACAGAATACAGCGGTTTTCAGGAAAGGGGAAAAACGGGCGCACCATGCTTGAAAATACATTCTGCCATATCCAGGGGATCGGCCCCCGAACGGAAAAACGGCTGTGGGAAGCCGATATACATGGCTGGCACGATTTTTTGAACTGGCGGCAACCCTCGTTTGGCCGGGCGACGTTTAGTTCGATGACCCACAGCGTCGCCGCATCCATGGCGGCTTTGGCGGCAGGGAAGCCTTCCTGGTTTTATGACCGGTTGAAGGGTTCCGAACACTGGCGGATGTTCAGAGATTTCAAGCACAAAACCGCCTATATCGACATCGAGACCACCGGGTTGGACAGGGGCCTGAGCATCATCACCACCATTGCCCTGTATGACGGGAAGAACATCCGGACCTATGTCAACGGGGATAACCTGGACAATTTTATCAATGATATCGGTGCGTATGACCTTCTTGTGACCTATAACGGAAAATGTTTTGACGTGCCCTTTATCGAGTCTTTTTTTGATGTCCGGCTGCCCCATGCCCAGATTGATCTGAGATATGTATTGGGCAGTCTCGGGTTCAAGGGTGGGCTCAAAAATGTGGAGAAACGGTTCGGCATATCCCGGAATGAACTGGAAGGCGTGGACGGTTATTTTGCCGTGCTTCTGTGGATGGAATATGAAAACCGGGCTAACCGGCGGGCACTGGAAACCCTGATCGCATATAACGTTGAAGACGTTGTCAATCTTGAATTTCTGATGCATCATGCCTATAATATCAAGGTCCGGGACATGCCATTTGGACAGGATCTGGTCATGGACGTCCCTTTCCGGCCGAAAGTGCCGTATGCGGCGGATATCGACCTGGTCAACAGCATCCGCCGGCGTTTTTTCCCGGACAGGTAGCTTTTATTTTTTTCAATAAGCAGGATGCCACACGCCGATGATCATGCCTGAATATTTGAAGCGCATTCCGACAGCGCTGCTTTTTGTCTGCCTGGGGGGTATCGTTCTTTTTTTCGCCCCCTTGGGGCCGCTGGTGGCCCCCCTGGCCGAAAAAGAGCTGGCGCGCATGGTTCAAGCACAGGTAACGCTCGACAAGCCATCTTTCAGCCTGTACAGGGGATTGCGCGTAAAACGCGTGGTCATAAGCCCGGAAGGGGCTGGAAACGCACCTGTTCTGCTGGCAGACATGGCTGTGCAGCATGACATGCGGGCGCTTCTGGCCGGTGACTATCGCCCCCGTCGGGTTCGGATCGGCAACGTTGAAGCTGCAGTGACTCAAGGCATCCTGCAGTGGGTGTCTGCCCTGCTGGAGGCGGAGGACTATTCAGGCATATTCCCCGAGCTGGAAATCAATGACGGCACGATTGACTGGCCCCTTTCCGAACCGTTCAGGCCGCTTCACTTTAAGCAACTCCGCGTTTCCGCATGGTCCGACGATGCGCAAACCATAACCGGAACGGTTTCTTTTCTTGCAGGAAAAAATGATGTTCAATTCACATTTGATGCAGCCCCTGAAGCGGGATTTGTCGAAACGGAGATTACGGCAACCGGGTTTGACCTTTCTTTTTTGCCGGCATTGGAAATTGCCGGCGTTGATATCGACCCGGCAATGGTCAAGATCCGCGGGGCATTGTCCGGCGCGGTCACGTTTCTGACGACTTCGCGTCAATGGATAGGGAACCTTGAGCTTACCGGGATTACCGCCGGCCATCCTTCGACCGGCCTGGTTATTGCCAACGGCCGGTCCGGGGTGCAGCTTGACGGCAGGGAAATTGTTTTTCACCATGCGGATTTTCAGGTTGCCGGGGGGCGGATTGCCATGCCGGCGGCGCAGTTGGTACTGGGTGAAAAAGGGGTTACGGCTTTTCGTTTTTACGGGGACGCGACGCGGCTGGATCTTGCTGCACTGAAAGCAATGGGGTTTTTGGGCATTTTTCCTGAATGGGTTCAGCCCGGCAGGATCGATGGCGGGGTGCTCGATGCGGTTGTGCAAGGAGAGTGGCTTCCGGCGGGCGGCATGGACTATCGTGTCGACCTCGATATTCGGGAGGGTTCCGGTACATTGAAGGACCCGGAAGTTGAGGCGTCTGTTTTTGAGGCAACAGCCGCTGTCCAGACAGGGGACAAAGTGACTGTGGAGCGTGCATTCGCCCGTTTCTGGGGGGGATGGGCCGAGGTGTCCGGCGCTTTCGACATCCTGGATATGGACATGGAGAACTATGATTTTGACATTCATTTTGGGGATATCGTCCAAAGCGCCGACTTGATGGCGGTGCTTCCCGAAACGGTTGCCGAGGGCGTGCTTTTTGCAGGTCCTTCAAACGCCAGGGTGGGCGGACATATCCGGTTGACGGATGACATGACAGATCTTGATTTAACGGTTCAGGCCGATACCCTTGCCCCGCCGGGCCTGCCGTTGGTTTTTTCCAACGCGGAAGGGCGTATTCAATGGTTTACGGATTCACCGCGCATCGTTTTCAAGGATGTTTCCGGAGACATTGATGGAAGCCCGGTCCGAGGCGCCGGCGCGCTTCTGCTTGAAGACCGGCTGGCGGCGGATTTTTCGGTGGAGGGGAAAGATGTGCCCCTGGATCGGGACCTGCCGGCGTGGATAAACCTGGATATGGGGGAATGGGCGGTTGACGGCCGCTTTGATATTGCCCTTGAGGCCCGGAACTGGCGTCCCGTGGAAGGGGCCATGGCCGATTCACTGGCCGGCATGCAGGCGGAGATGGCCCTTTCGGCAGTTTCTTTTTCCCATCCGGATTACGGTCGGGTCGCTGAATCGTTGGAAGGCCGGCTGATCCAGGACGCAGCCGGCGTTGAATTGGATTATTACAAAGGGCGGGTCTTCGGCATCGGCGTGGATGGAAACGGGCGCTTTTCCTTTGCCGCCGGGGATGATGATCCATACCTGGTGGTTAATACCGAAATGTTTCCACTGACGCCGGACTTGTTGCACCGGCTGCCCTTCTTGTCCGAAGCTGACGGCCTGAAAGCGGATGGCCGGGCAAAAATCCACGGCCGTATTGAAGCCCGGCCGGAAGACGCATGGGGCCTGTCCGGGAATTTGACCGCAGCGCTGGAGGGGGCGGAAATCACGCATCCCGGCATGCCGCCCGTGGGCGGCAGCGGTTTTGTTGATTTCAGATTTTCCGGTGAGGAAGCCTCGGGCAACATCTCCCTTTCCGACGTAAGTGCCGGAAAATTCAAGGGCGATCACCTGTCTGCTGATTTTCAGCATGCCCCCCCTGTGCTTGGCTTCAGAAACCTTCATATTCAAGCCTACGGCGGCAGCATTGACGCGCCATCAACGCAGATTAACACGGCAGACAAAACATGGTCGGTTCAATTCGGAATCACGGAAATGGCCCTTGAAAGCCTCGCAAGGTCATTTGAGGGCATGGAGAAGCAGGCTTTTCAGGGGTATCTGCAATCCAGGATGATCCTGGAAGGGCGGTCAACGGATGTGCAATCCATTAAAGGGAGGGGGGAGGTGGCGGTCAATAATGGCAGGCTTTACAGTTTTCCCCTGCTGGTTGCGGTTTTAAGCCTTTTTGACCTTAAAATGCCCACGCAGAATCCGGTAACCGACGCCTATGGGGTATTCAGCATTGAAAACGGCATCATCAGTATTGAAGACCTTCTCTTTACGGGGGGGTCCATACCGATATACATGGAAGGGTATATCGGGCTTCAAAACGATGTCGCATTCCAGGACCAGCCGATCTTTATGCTTGTCACGCTGGCGAGAAACGACAGTTTTCTGGACCGCATTCCCATCGTCGGCATCCTGAAGCATCATACCATTGATTTTCTGCGCCGGGCTATATTTCAGGCAAGGGTCACCGGAACCATCGGTGATTACAGGGTGACGACCATCCGGACCCCCGTTGAGGCCCAGATACGGAAGATGTGGCAATTTCTCCAGAGAACGACGCCGTTTCCCAGAGATATGGACGACCTTTTCTAGAACGTCGTTGGTGCGAAAAATGAGCGCCCGGTGCATCTGCCTGCCGGGATTTGGCTGTTTCGTCGGTGTCGGTGTCGAATTTTCAGAACCCCCAGGGGACAGACTTCCAGTCTGTCTCCCGGGTCGAAGCCCCTGTCTGCCCTTTTATTAAAGGACAATTTCCCCCGTGTGTCACCGGGCATTGCCCTTGCAACTGCAGGAGAACGCTGATAGCTCCATGGCTCACGCAAACACGCCCTGTGATAAACGGCAAAGCCACAGGGCGCTTGTCCGCGCTTCGCCAGGAGCTATCAGCAACCCCCTGCAATTGTTGCTGCGGGCAACACCCGGCACC
>SLGU01000048.1 GCA_007136525.1 Desulfobacteraceae bacterium
AATATCTGCGTTGCGAGCAATCTTTGAAGAATCTCACGTACACATAAGTACTATCAATTCTTCAAAAATTGCTCGCGCCTGGATCTTGAACTTTTTTCTTTGCCGTCCCAAAGTGACTTTTACGAATGCGTCAATATTAACCACCAACTCATGAATTGTAAACTAAAAAAGGCGTTTGGCTTTTTATTTCCTTGATCTTGACGGCGCCCGTCATGTATGATCCGGAAACAAACCACAACGATTCAGGCAGCCGCACATCCGCATCAAGATGGCAGCATTTTCAATTACTTCCCTAACACGGCGGAATACCATTATGAGCGTTCCAACGAATCCTTTTTATCGTTATCTGAAGGTGCTTTTCACCTTGATCTTAGTCGTCATCGCAGGTTGCGGCATCAGCCCCGAAGAAAAAAAGGCCGCCCATTACCAAAAAGGCATGGCGTATATCAATTCCGGGGAATACAGGGCTGCTGTTATTGAATTCCGAAACGCAGTCCAGATCGATCCGGCATTTGCTGACGCACGCTACCAGTTGGGACTGGCCTACCTGAAAACGGATCAACCCGGAAATGCTTTAGAGGAGCTTGAAAGGGCAGCGAGCCTTAATCCCTCTAATATCGATGCCCGGATCAAGGTCGCTGAAATATACCTGGCTGCGCAGAATACGGGTGAAAGCATTAAAGCATTAGAGGAACTCATTTCTTCAAACCCCGGTTTTTCCGATGCCCATGCCTTGCTTGCCCGTGCCAGGCTGGTGGAAGGGCGAACAGCGCCCGCGTTGGAGGCCATCAACCGTGCCTTGGCCCTGGACCCGGAAAAAGACAGTTATTATATCATACGCGGACAGGCGCTGGCTGCCGCTGAAAGATTTGATGAGGCAGAAGATGCATTGAAGAAAGCCGTGGAGATTGAACCCTCCCTACGCAATATTAGAACATTAATCAGTTTTTATTCACTCCGGGGCCCAAATGACGCGGCAGAATCCGTTATTGCGGCAATAATAGAGCAGCAGCCTCATTTGAGCGGACTACAACTTGATCTTGCAACCTTTTACACACACCGCGGAATGCCTGACAAGGCCGAACATTACATCCTTTCCGCCATTGACCAAAACCCCCGTTCTCCTGAGATACGGATTTACCTGGGCAACTTTTATCTCCGTTTTCGAGAACCCGAAAAGGCGGAAAAAGCATTCAAAGAGGCTGTTGACGTTTCCGAAAACCCGGTGCATGAGAAAACCATTCTGGCGGACTTCTACTTCAATACACGACGGTATGACCTTGCGGCCAGCCTGGTCGACGCCGTTCTGAAAAGCAATCCCTTGCATGCCCCGGCCAATCTTGTAAAAGCCAAACTGCTTGTCAGGGATCAGAAAAACAGCCAGGCACTTGCAATACTGGATCGCTTGGTGAATGAATATCCCCGGTGGGGGGATGTATATTACCAGAAAGGGGTCGCCCATCTGAACAGGGGTGAAATACACCTTTCATACAGCGCTGCGGAATCCGCCCTGCAGTATTCCCCCAACAGTTCGGAGGCAATGACCCTGATGGCGCAGCACCGTATGATGCAGGGGCAATACAACGAGGCGAAAGCATCGGCGCTCAGCGCCCTGCAGGTAATGCCGGGCAACATACGGGCAGGCATCATTCTCGGGCGCTCCATGATTAACCTCAATGAAACCGATGGTGCTATAAGGCTCTTTGAAAATATGGTGCAACAGGAACCCGGAAACACAGAACTGCAGTTCAACCAGGCGGAAGCCTATATTGCCGGTAACAGGGCCGAAGATGCACTTGCTGCTTTCAGAAAAATTTTAGCAACCAACCCGGATTTTGTACCGGCCATGTCAGCCGTCAGCACGCTGCAGGTGCAGCAGGGAAACGCCCGGGGTGCAATATCGGAAGTGAGAGAGCAGCTTCAGAAATCGCCCGATAACGCACACTACATGGTTTTGCTGGCAGGACTGATTCATACGCACGGCCCTTCTCCGGACGAAGCCCTGGCCCTTCTGGCAACGGCACGTGAAACCTCTCCGGATATACCGCGCATTTATTCAATGACCGCAAACATTCTCATGCAGCAGGGCAGGCTTGATGAGGCGATTGAAAGCTACCAGGCCATGATTGAAAAACACCCGGATATGCTTGAAGGGCATATAGCCCTTGGAACCCTTAAGGATCAGGCCGGAAACACGACCGGGGCGATGAAGGCCTACTCAAAGGCGCTGGAAATCCAGCCCGGTTTTGCGCCCGCAGCCAATAACCTGGCATGGCTCATTGCCAAAAGCGAGAAGCCCGACCTGGGAGAGGCCCTGCGCCTTGCCCTTATAGCAAAAGCGGCCCTGCCCGAAGACCCGATGGTATCAGATACCCTGGGGTATATTCACTACAGGCGCGGCTCCTATCAACTGGCAATGACCCAATTCAACCAGGCCATTGAAAAACGCCCGGACATGGCGGTCCTGCATTACCACATGGCATTGGCCCTTCATGCGGATGGGCACACGCAGAAGGCGATAGATGCCCTTGAAAAGGCGCTTTCATTGGAAGCTGACTTTCCGGAACACGAAAAAGCCGACAGGCTCCTGACGGAGATTAAACACAAGCCCGATTCGGCAAGTGGCAATTGATGGGCAAATTATATGCAGTGGGAGATATTCACGGCTGTTATCATGCGTTGAAAAAGCTTCTTGGGAAAATCAGCCCGAACCGTTCAACCGACCGGGTGATATTTCTGGGCGATTATGTCAATCGCGGCAAAAACAGTCGCCGGGTGATTGATACACTGATCGAATTCAAATCCACCCATCCACGGACTGTTTTCCTGAAAGGCAACCATGAAGCAATGCTTGTCGATTACCTGAACAATTCGCACATCCCCTTGTTTTTACAGGCGGGAGGGATTGAAACGCTTGAAAGTTATGGTGTTTCACCCCCGGATGTCGAACGCGCGCGGCGCGCCATCCCGGAAAGCCACAAGCAGTTTCTCCTTGACCTTCTGCCGTACTGGGAAGAACAAAATTATCTATTTGTGCATGCCGGTTTTGAAAAGGGCCGGCATCCTTCACGCCAAAGCCATGCCTGGCTTTACTGGGCCGATCGGGAAAAATTCATTCAGCAGTCTTTTCCAAAAGACCATAAAAAAATAATTTTCGGCCACTTTGCAAATGACGCGCCAATTGTTTTGGAAGACAAAATCGGCATTGATTCAGGAGCGGTTTATGGCGGGGTGCTGACATGTCTTATTCTCCCGGATATGACATTTACCACTTCCCGTGAGGTCAATGCAACGCACTGATAACAAAAATAGAGAAATACTCTTCTAAAAAAGGCTCGGGGGCAGAATCTCAAGGATGCGCCCGGAGAGCAAATATAAGACGATAACCATCAGCGCAGCCATCGCCGGATAAAGGATCCACGCGCGCCTGAACCCTTTTCCAGCGGTTTTCCCGCCCGTTTCTTCAAAAGCGATCCCCCCGCTGTTCCTTACGTTTAGGGATATCGTCCTTGAAATATCCAACTCCCGCATGCACTCCTGGATGATGCTTTTATTAATGTGCCGGTCGGATCGGACAAACCCTGTAAGCAGCGCCCGATCCGCAATGACATTGATAAGCCGCGGGTTCCCTTGCGAAAAACGGAAAATCTCGCGAATGGCATCCCCAGAAAAAAGTTTTCCCTCCCCACCGCCAACACCTAGACGAAATTGGATATATTCTCCGACCTCCTTTTCCGTGAGCGGGTCTATATTGTAATTGACCGTGATTCTTTGTCGGAGAGCCTTATTTTCCGGACGAAGCAGCGTTTCGTTCAACTCCAGTTGGCCGACGAAGAAAATTCTCAAAAGCCTTGAGCCGTTTTTCTCAAGGTTTGAAAGAAGCCTGAGCTCCTCCAGCAGTTCCCGCGTCAGCAGCTGGGCTTCATCGAGGATCAACAGCACGCGCTTGCCCCTGTAATGATGTGCAAGCAGCACGCTGTGGAAATCCCTTATGAACGGGCCTTTTGATGTATAGTCGCCCGGCATGCGGAATTCTGCTGCGATCCGATTAAAAAAATCCATTTTTTCCAGACTGGGATCGCCGATTACAACGATCCGGTCGTTTTCACCCAGAATACGAGGCAGGGCCTTGATGATGGTGGTTTTCCCTGCCCCGGCATCGCCGGTCAAAACCAGACACCCCGTGCTTTCATGCAATCCATACTTGAGAACGGCCAGCGCTTCCTTCTGCTTTTCACCCAACCACAGAAAAGACGGGTCCGCATCGATCTGAAACGGTTTTCGCTCAAGCTGGTAGTGTTCAAGGTACATATAGGATTTCCATTACATGGCGGCCGGGATGCCGGCAATCCGGCGCCAGGGCCTTATACTTGTCAACGAACTGAATCAATTTATAAAAAAGACTAAAAAGGACAAGGGGTGGCACCATTATCCACCCCTTGACCCCTTACATCCGACCTTTCCGACATTTATTTAGTATCAAAAACCCGCCGATAAAAATATCCGGCGGATGCGTAACGTTACTTCCCGCTGACCTTATCAAAAATCCGCTCGGATTTAGCCGCTGCGGCTTCAGCCCGCGCTGCGGCGGCTTTTGCCTCTTCAGCCGCCTTCTGTGCATCTGTGCAGCATTCGTCCACCTTCTGAGACGCTTCATCCGCCCGTGCCGCCGCGATTTCTGCCTTGGTCGCAGACTGTACCGCAAGCGCCCTGACTTCTTCCAGCTGCGCAGTGGTTGCACAACCGCTGAAAAAGGCCGTCGCCATGAGGGCGGCCGCGCAAAAACAAACAACCATGATTTTTCTTGTCATTTGAAACCTCCTTGTTTGCGTTATATGTTTATGGAAAAATGTCTGCCCTGCTTCAGACCAATGTGCGCCATAGTCGCAGAGCCTCCAAACAATCCTTTAAGGATCACTGCTGATAAGGGTCGGCACGCCTTTCAGGGCTCCCATACACTGCCCGACTTTCAGCGGATCAACGATATCGGCCACCCCGGCACCGTTGATGACGGTCCATGCATGGGCCTCCAGATCCGGGAACAATCCGTAAATATCCGGGTGGGCCTCCAGAAAAACAAGGTCTCCCCGAACACCGACCTTGACGGGTTCATAAAGGATTTCAACAATAGTACCCCTGTCAACTTCGTGGTAGAACTGAGCCGCATGCTCCGGATAGAGCCGGATGCAGCCATGGCTTACCCTGCGCCCGACACCCCATGGAAAATTCGTACCGTGTATACCGATATTATTTGCCGCCAGCCCGATCCAATAGTCGCCTAAAGGGTTTTCGGGGCCGGGGGGCAATACTTTCCGCCCGTATTTTTCCCATGCACTGGGCGGCACCGTCCAGGAGGGTTTTTCGATTTTCTCGATCACCCGGCTTTCCATAACCGGCGTATAGGAACCTTCCCGTCCGATGCCGATGGGATATGTCCTGACCATGTGATGTTCTTCAAAGAACCGGTACAGCCTCATTTCCGGAATATTGACGACAGCCGCCCTGTGCCGCGTGGGAGGGAGTATCCATTTTGACGGAATATCAATGACCCTGCCCGCCTCAGGCAGCCAGGGGTCGACCTCCGGGTGATACAATGCCATCTGATTATACCCGAGGCCGAATTTTCTGGCAATCTCATGCAGCGTCTGACCTTCTTCAATTTGATGCGAATCAATGAATCCAATAACCGGCATCGGCTTTTTTCCGCCGCCGGTTTCCTGCTGAAAACTGAAGGGATACGCTGCGGCCTCAATATTGGACGGCGCCATGCCAACGATTGTGAATAAGGACAGAATAATCAAAAAAACGGATGAAATACGCATCATTTCGATACACGTCAAATCAAGCAGAACGGAAAGGTGATCAGCAAAACAATGTAAAACCGGGACAATCTTCATAGCCACACACCCGGGTCACCTTTTTTTCCCAAAAAATGACCATTGTAATAGATTATAATACGTTTTTTCCTGTCTTCAATCCTTGACGGCTTTGAAAAAGTCCAATATCTGCGTTACGCGCAATTTTGAAGAATCTCACGTACAGCTAAGTAGGCTCGATTCTTCAAA
>SLGU01000263.1 GCA_007136525.1 Desulfobacteraceae bacterium
AATTATATATTAACATTCAATACAACCTTAAACTGGCCTTTGTCAAGTTTCTTTTGGGCAACTCAAATGAATATCCCGCAAAAATGCCCCGGAGGGAGCATTGGCATATTGCCGGTAGCTTCAGCCACCGGTATGGCGTTTGGACATTTTAAGCCTTTCCAGGTGACACCGGTCATCCCCGGAGGGGATACATCATATAGCCGGAGGTTTCAACCACCGGCAGGTAATTGATCCAACAAAACCGGAGTCCTGAAAGGACGGCATCCATCCTATGCCGTCCTTTCAGGACTCTGTGTTTTTAATAGGCGCACCAGACCGGTGGTTAAAACCACCGGCTATATTCCAATGCCCCTTCGGGGCATACTGACACAGGCTATACAATCCTGCCCCTCGGGGCATAATGACACAGGCTATACAATCCTGCCCTTCGGGGCATACTGACACAGGCTATACCATCCTTCCCCTCAGGGGTATGCTGACACCGGTTATACGCTATTGCCCCATAGGCGCATGCTGACACCGGCTATTCGCTCATATTCCTCAGGGGGGGTACTTTTTCAGGGATTAACCGCCGCATCGCCTATGACCCCGTCATGGTTGTCGTTTTCCGGGTACTCGGTTTCCACGCGGTTCCGCCCGTTGGCCTTGGCCCGGTAAAGGGCATTGTCAGCCCTGAGAATCATATTGTCGAGGCTTTCAACCGGATGATAGGATGTCACACCGATGGAAATCGTTGCCCGGAAGGACTCTGGAAGCCCTGAAAAGGGTGTGCTGCCCGCCCGATATAGAATGCGGCGAGCGCACTCAACCGCACCGGCGAGACCGGTGCCGGGCATGATAATGATAAATTCCTCCCCACCGTACCGGGCGATAACATCAATCTCCCGGAGTTCTCCCGACACTTCCCGGACAAGCACCTTCAGCACCGCGTCCCCCTTCTGGTGGCCGAAGGTGTCATTGACCCGCTTGAAATGGTCCAGGTCGAAAATAGCGATGGAAAAAGGCGCGCCTGTACGGTCCGAAAGGCTTTTAAACCGCTGAAGCTCTTTGAACATTTGCCTGCGGTTGAAGACCTGGGTCAGGTCGTCGTGCATGGCAAGGGCTTCAATGGTATCGACCGCCTGGCTCAGTTCACGGTTGGCCGCGGACAGCCGGTTTCGAAGAGAGCTGATATAGCTGCCGATTATGGAGAACCAGAACAGGACGGTTCCGAATATGAGCAACTGGAGCACTTCTATGCGGGCATCCACCTTTTCCGGATGGTTGTAGATCAGCGCCAGGACGACAAGGCTGTATGTGCCCAGCGTAAACAAGGCAAAACCGAAGAACCGCCGGGTGCTGAAACGGAACACCCCGAAAATGAAGGTCATGAAATAAATCAACAGCACCAGGGCCCGGACCTGGTCGGTAAAGTACATAATGACCATGGCGCCGATGGTTGCCGCCACCATCTGCGGCAGGGTCAGGCTCGGGTCGGAAAATTTCCGGTTCAAACCCGTGCGCAGCAAGATATAAACAATGATATTGAAAACAATAAAGAAGCTGTAAAAGATGGCCGTCAGTTCAACGGAAAGGCGGATCAGGTCCAGAAAATAACAGTAGATGATCAGGACGAGCCAGATGGCATAGGCGATCAGGGCGATAAAAAACCGCCGGATGCGAAGCGCCTGGGCAGGGTCGTCCCTGGGAATGATACTCATGAAAAACGGCTTTCGAGTTTAATCGTCTGAACGCAATTATCTGATTTATTTTGTTCTTAGCATAATGGGCGTGCCAATGCCATCTTTTTTATGCCGGGATCGTATACCCGGCATGACCGGCGTTACAGCGTATCCGTCTTTCAGGTGCAAACCATGCTGTTATCAATAATTGGCTTGAAAAATGTTGACCCTCAAGCTAAAATGGTGCCAAAACCGCGGCCCAATGGACCCTGAAGGGCTCGGTCAACCGAACAACACAGCCTGCAAAGGTTTGAAACAATGATGAATCGCCTGATCGTCATATCATGGTTCACTTTTGTATCCGTTACGTCGGTGTTTTTTTTCCTTATCGCCTTGCTGATCCGACTGTTCACCGGTCCGTTCGACCCACGCCTCCGCATCCTTCAGCAGTTCACCTGTTTCTGGGCGTCCCTGTACACATGGATCATTCCCGCCTGGCGAATCCGGGTTTCAGGCAGGGAGAAAATCGTTCATGGCCGCACCTATGTGGTTGTATCCAACCATCAGTCGCTGCTGGATATCCTGGTGCTTTTCAACCTGTTTTTCCATTTCAAATTCGTCTCAAAGATCGAAATTTTCAAAGTCCCCTTCATCGGATGGAACATGTACCTCAACAGGTACATCCGCCTGAAGCGGGGTGACCGGAAAAGCGTTGAACAGATGATGGCCGATGCCGAAAAAGCATTGGCCGGTGGCAATTCCATCCTTATGTTTCCTGAAGGCTCAAGGTCGCCGGACGGAAACGTAAAACCTTTTAAACCCGGCGCTTTCATCCTTGCTCAAAAAATGCAGGTTCCCATTTTGCCTATTGTTGTTTCGGGCACCAACGCCGCACTCCCCAAACACAGTCTTGATTTTCACGGTTCACACGACATCGGTGTCCGCGTGCTTGACGAGATCCCGTACGAGCGCTTTGCCGACCTGACGGTCGCGGAAGCCTCAGAAATGGTGCGCTCTGTCATCATCGACACGCTTGCCGAAACGGAAAGCACCCCCGAATACCGCAGCGCAGCCTGATCCCCGCACGAAAAGCCCTTTCACGATATGATTTCTTAAAAATCTTTTTTGATTATTTGGACCATCGGGATTACCTTTTGTGTAAAACAGGTAATTCGTCAGTTATGCAAAAATCAGTTTTGGATTCAGTCCGCTATATCCTTCTCAATACGCGAGCTGCTTTAAAATGAATGACTTGAAAAAGCGTACGGACTTCTCTTCGTATCAGCAACCGCACGGTTCAGAACAAAGAAAACAAGATGATCTGCCTTCGCTTATCCGGGAGCTCAACGCCTGCCTGCTCAAACTCGAACAGCAGAAAGCACTGCTGTTCGACGCCCGTGATGAACTGAGTCCGGCTTATCATCGTTTCTGCAGGCTGTATGGCCTTGTTCACAGCCATGAAGCATTCACGGAAATCCGGGATACCGATGCACTGCCCCATGCATACGGTGCTTTTCCATTGTGTGATTCCCGGCTTTCCTGTGCCGGCCTGGATTCTGAAGCGGAATCCACCGATAAACATCAGAACGATGAAACCGCCGGTTTGTGCGCCGCCAGAGAAAATCTTCGGCTGTTTTGGCACAAGACGATGGCGATCCTGGAAAACGAACGGCGACTGATTGCCAGAGAAATTCACGACGATCTCGGGGGTAGCCTTGCGGCCATTAAATTCCTTCTGGAAGATATCCTTTCCAGAAACGGGAATAATGCTGAAGTCGCAGAACCGTTGAGTCAGACGGTCGAATACATAAAAACCACCATCAAGAAGACCAAGCGCATTTCCGCCGGCCTGCGCCCTGTCATTCTGGATGACCTGGGCCTGAAAGCCACTGTGCGATGGCTTTGCCGCCACCTCCGGCAATCATGGCCCGAGATCAATTTTGTCATTGAGATGCGGCTGGATGAAAAAAAGATCGATGAATCCCAGAAAATCCTGGTCTACCGGATTATCCAGGAAGCCATGACAAATGCGGCACGCCTTGGCAGGGCGGACACCATATGGCTTTACCTGGGCCAGTCCGGTGATCGCTTGGAGCTGGAAATACGGGACAACGGCACAGGAATCAAAAAAGACGCGATTTCATCTGAAAAAACGGTTGGAGAGGACGCATTCGGCTTTGCGGCATTACGGCAGAAAACAGAAATCTGCGGCGGCGTTTTTACAGTGGATACCTTTGAAAAAAAGGGAACCCGCCTCCAGATCAGCCTCCCTTTGTCAGGGTGCTGAACCCGGATTCAATCCCAAAAAACCCGAGTCCTGAAGGGACGGCATTCAACATGTGTCGTCCCTTCAGGACTCGGGTTTTAATATTCCCATTCCATACCGGTGGTTAAAACCACCGGCTATACACTCATGCCCCTCCAGGGCTTTTTAACACCGACGCTTCACACATGCCCCTCCGGAGCTTTTTCCCAGTCCTTCACCAAAAATTGCCGCCTTACACCCTACACCCTACAACTTACAACCTACAACCTACAACCTACAACTTACAACCTACAACCTACCCCCCGTATATCGAACACGCCTGCGCAACGAGGGCCGCTTCCTGGAGCGCTTCGGCAAATGTCGGGTGACCGTGGACGATAAGGCCGATATCTTCGGAGGACGCACCGAACTCAATTGCGAATACGGCCTCCGCAATCATGTCCGAAGCCCTGGGCGCTATGATATGCACGCCCAGCACCCGGTCTGTTTCCTGGTGGGACAAAACCTTCACCATGCCGTCCGTTCTGCCCATGCAGCGGGCCCGGCCGGCCCCGGTCAAAGGATAGGTTCCCTTGCAGTAGGGAATTTTCTTTTCCTTCAGGGCCTCTTCGGTCATCCCAACGGCCGCGGCTTCAGGGGATGTGTAGACGACGTTGGGCATGGCGTCGTTGTTGACCCGGGCATATTTGCCCGCCATGTTTTCCACCGCTGCCCGGCCCTCAGCGGAAGCCTCGTGGGCCAGCATCCACCCGCCGATCATGTCGCCTATGGCGTAAACATTGGGCGCACTGGTGCGAAATTGCCCGTCAACCGCAACGAAACCTGCATCGTCCAGCCGGACGCCGGCCGCTTCAAGCCCCAGCCCGTCGGTCATGGGCCTGCGCCCTACGGCTACCAGGACCTTGTCACAGGTAAGGGTCTCGGCAGCGCCCTGCTTGTCTTCAACGGACACCTTTGCAGTGCGGCTCTTTTTTTCGATCCCGGTCACGCGGGTGTCCAGACGAAACGCGATGCCCTGCTTCTTCAGTATGCGCAGCAACTGACGGCTTAACTGCCCGTCCATGCGGCCGGCGATATGGGGCAGCATTTCGACGACCGTCACCTCCGTCCCCAGCCTGGACCATACCGAGCCCAGTTCAAGTCCGATGCTTCCGCCCCCCACCACCACCATGCGCCGGGGAATTTTTTCAAAGGAAAGGGCCTCGGTGGACGAGACGATCATTCGCCCGTCAAAGGCCATACCCGGGAGCTCGACCGGACGACTGCCGGCGGCCAGAAGGATGTTTTCCGCCTCGATCACGCGTTTTTCCTTGCCGTTGTCGATCTCCACCCGGTTATTGCCTGAAAGCTTTGCACTGCCCGTGATAACCGTTACCCCGTTCGCGTCAAGCAGCTTCCGGACATTGTCCGTGAGGGCCTCCACAACGCTGTTTTTTCGTTTCATCATGGCCGCCAGGTCGATGTCCAGGCTGCCCACCCGTATGCCGTGGGCTTCAAACTCCTTTTTTGCGGCCTCAACGTGCTCGGATGAATCAAGCAGGGCTTTGCTGGGTATGCACCCCACGTTCAGGCATACACCGCCCAGTCGCTCGCTTTTGTCCACGCAGGCGGTCTTCATGCCCAGCTGCCCGGCCCGCGCAGCAGCCACATAGCCGCCGGGGCCCGCGCCGATCACCACCAGGTCATATTTCGTGTTTTCGGCCATGTCATATCTCCAGTATCATGCGCTCCGGGTTTTCGATAAACTCCTTGATCCGCCGCAGAAACGTAACGGCATCCTTGCCGTCGACAATTCGGTGGTCATAGCTTAACGCCACGTACATCATGGGGCGGATGACCACCTGCCCGTCAACGGCAACCGGGCGGTCCTCGATCTTGTGCATCCCCAGGATCGCGCTCTGGGGCATGTTCAGGATGGGCGTGCTCATCAGGGAGCCATAGATGCCGCCATTGGTAATCGAAAAGGTCCCCCCCTCGAGGTCGGAAAGCGCCAGGCGGTTGTTTTTCACCTTTTCCGCAAATTCGATGATCCGGGACTCGACCTGTGCAAATGAAAGCCGGTCCACATGGCGAAGCACGGGGACCACCAGCCCCTTTTCCGAACCAATGGCAATGCCGACATGATAGTAATGATGG
>SLGU01000037.1 GCA_007136525.1 Desulfobacteraceae bacterium
CCCTTATGCCGTTTATCTTTGAATCGATTTCATCCAGGTAATTGAGCAAAACGGCTTCCAGTGTCTTGGGGGGTTCCGGCGACCCGAATTCCCGGCTGCCATGGTGGCTGACCACCATGTGCTTCAGCATCAGGGCTGTTTTGGTCGGGAAATCAGGGATCCCGGCTATTTTTTCCTCGATCATGCCGATACCGATCACAATATGGTTCACCAGGCGCCCTTCGTCTGTATAGTCGATCCGGGTGTCGTATTCAAACTCGCGGATTTTGCCGATATCGTGCAGCACGCATCCTGCCAGGAGCATATCCCGGTCAATGCCGTCATAATGATCCGCCACCCTGTCGCACAGCAGCGCCATGGACAACGTGTGCTCAAGCAGGCCGCCGATATAGGCATGGTGCATCATCTTGGCCGCAGGCGCTTTTATGAACGCCGAAACAAAAGCGTCGTCCGCCCAGAAAAGTCCCATAAGCCTGCGAAGGCTGCCGTTTTTGATCGTTTCCGTAATGGATTGGAGCCGTGCAAGCATCTGCCGGGTATCCCGGGACGTGGCGGGCAGAAAATCGGCCGGGTCGATACCGGCGCTGACCTTTTCAATCCGCTTGACCACGACCTGGGCGTTTCCCTTGTAATCGGAAACACTGCCCGTCACGCGGATGATATCGCCGGCTGCACACAAGCCGGACAACTGATCCGCATTGTCCCACGCAACACCCTTGATGCGGCCGGTTTTATCAGCAATGGTCAGGCTCAAATATGCCTCCCCGTTCCGCTTAACGCCCCGTACCTTTTCGGCCAGGGCAAAGACGTCGTCAACCGCATCACCGGTTTTCAATTGATCGACATACCTGTTTTTCATTTCTCAGCTTTGCCCCGTTTTCAATACGATCGGTGTTATTGCCTTGACATTTTTATGATTTCGGTTTTTTATACTCAAAATTTCCTGCGCCATCAAGTATATTATCAGAAATTGACGTTTTACGACATCACCGGTCCCTGTCGCCCTCAAAATGCATAACGGTAACACAATGATGTATTATCGCCCCAACGCACATTTGGCACAACTGGTGAAAACTGTCTTGATAGCCGTACTTTTTTTTCTTTTGACGGCATACCCGGGCCTGACGGAAGCGGCCGGGCCGGAAGATGATGCGAGCAGCCGCCCCTATCGGATTCAGGCGGACAGGATCGCTTACAACCCGGTGGAAAAAGAATATATAGCAGAAGGGGATGTGGTCGTCATCCACCTTGAAAGCCGGCTCAGGGCCGACCGGGTGCAGGTAAACACCGACGATATGGTTGTCCGCGCATCAGGGGGGGTTTTTTTCACCACGGGAGAAGACACCCTCGAAGGCGACCGCCTCGTCATGAACCTGGCCGAACAGACCGGTACGCTTTATTCCGGCCGTATTTTCATCGAGGAAAGCAACTTCCATATCAAGGGCGACCGGATCATGAAAACCGGGAAAGACACCTATGCCATCAAAGGTGCCTGCCTGACCACCTGTGACCCGGAAAACCCCGACTGGAGCATTACCGGCGCCCATGTCAACGTGACGATCGACGGATACGGCACCGTGCGGCACGGGGCCTTCAGAATCAGAAACATCCCGGTTTTCTATACGCCCTATCTTTTCTTTCCGGCCAAAACCAAGCGGCAGTCGGGCCTTCTCTTTCCGCACCTGGAATACGCCTCGAGAAACGGCATCATATTCATACAGCCTTATTTCTGGGCCATCAGCGATCATATGGATGCGACGTTTTATTATCATCATATTCAGCACCGGGGGGAAAAAGCGGGCATCGAGTATCGGTACATGGCCGGCGCGGCATCAAAAGGAACCGTCATGCTTGACGGGTTCAAGGACCGCAGGGTGGATGACGACCCGGATGACCCCGACCGGAAATGGGGCTATGCCGACGACGGATTCCTGCGGCCCAATTCCGATCGCTACTGGTTTCGGATGAAAGCCGACCAGGCGCTGCCGTCGGATTTTTCGGCCCGGCTCGACCTCGACATTGTCAGCGACCAGGACTACCTGCGCGATTTTCGCGGCGGCTATACCGGACACGGGAACACCGAAAGTAATTTCCGATCCGAATTCAACAGGGGAATAGACGATCGGAACGACCCGGTTCGAGAAAACCGGCTGAACCTGAACCGCACCTGGCCGACTGCTTCCCTGAATGCTGACACGGTATGGCACGACGACGTGGTGGCCCGCCGGCAGCTGGATGTCAACCCAACCCTGCAGCGCCTGCCGATGGTCAGCTACAACATAATGAAACAGCCGGTTTTTCATAACCGCCTGTACGGTGCCATGAACACCGAATATACGTATTTCTTCCGGGAAGACGGAGTTACCGGCCACCGTGCGGATCTTCACCCGCGCATCTATTTCCCCTTACATCCTGCCGGGCGCTTCACGATAGAACCGTACGCCGGGTTTCGCCAGACCGTATGGTACACCGATGCGGCCAGGGATGATATTGCCGCCGATAACCGGCTCGACCCTGATCTGCAGCGCTATACCCAAAGGGGCATGTATGATCTGGGGGCGGATTTGACCACGGACTTTCACCGGGTATTTCCGGTCTCCGCATTCGGTATTGAAAAGGTCCGGCATGGCGTCCTGCCCCGCATACGGTATACTTACATTCCGGATGTCAGGCAATCCGAATATCCGGATTTCGATGAAATCGACCGGATCGAAGAGGAAAACCGGGTATCTTTTTCAATGACCCACTTTTTCACCGCCAGGCATACCCTCACCCGCCCAGGCGCAGATCCCGAGGCGTCATACAATATGTTCGCCCGTTTCATGGTCGAGCAACCTTACGATTTTAATCATGAAGAGAGCGCGGACGCATTCCTCCCCATTTATGCCGAACTCGACATCACGCCGGCCCGCCTGTTCGCGCTTCATGCCGACGCCCGCTACAGCTACAGGGAAGACGCTTTCATCCGGAGCAACACATCCCTGAGGTTGAGAGACCTGCTGGGCAGTCGTGTTCGTGCGGATTACCGGTACACCAGGGACACCAGCAAAACAGTGTTCCTGGGCCTTGAAGTGCCCATCCGGGAATGGCTGACGATCTATGGTGATTTCGAAAGAAGCCTCATCGATCACACAACCGTTGAATCCGGCATTGGCTTCCTGTATAAGACGGACTGCTGGAGCGCCGATTTTTCTTACCGGGCGTTGGAGGACCTGGACGGATCAAGGGATGAACGCTATTATCTGCTCATCAACCTTTTCGGCTTAGGCGGATTCGGAAATTAGGCGCCGGCTTTAACCGCTTGACTTTCTATAAATTTATGTATATTTAGGGGTATAATCATAATCACCCGTATTCTTTGGTTTAACAGGAGGAGCAATGAATAAGCTTGAAATGATATCTGCGCTTAAAAAAGAAGCCAATATATCCAAATCTGAAGCCGCCAGAGTGGTCCAGATTTTTTTCGATTCCATGGCCGATGCGCTTGCCCAAGAGGAACGCATTGAAATCCGTGGGCTTTGCAGCTTTTTTATAAAAAATTACAAGAGCTATACCGGCAGGAATCCCAAAACCGGAGACAAGGTCCAGATTCAACCCAAGAAACTCCCCTTCTTCAAGTGCGGCAAAGAACTGAGAGAACGTGTCAACAGCTAACGGCAGCCGGTCCGGTAATTGCGCTAAGGATTTTGATGCGATAATCGGCCAGCAGCGGCAGGTACACATGCTTGCTGCAGTGTTGCAGAAAAATGAAGTGCCGCATGCCATGCTTTTTACGGGCGAGGCGGGCGTCGGGAAAAAAACAACAGCCATCATTTTTGCAAAGGCCTGCAATTGTGAACGCCCGATGCCCCTGGCAGACGGCGCCGTTTTTTCCGGACGCCTGAATCCGTGCGGCACCTGCCGGCCATGCAGAAAGATCGATTCCTTCAGCCATCCGGATTTTCATTATATCAAGCCCCCCGGCGCAACCATCAGGATAGAACAGATACGTGCCCTTTGCAGCGCCCTTGCCTTAAGGCCCAATGAAGCGTCGCTTCGCATCGTGCTGCTTTCGGATGCACACCTGTTGAATGCGGAAGCCGGAAACGCACTTCTCAAAATTCTTGAGGAACCGCCGGATAAAACCGTTATGATCCTGACCGCTCCGGAGGCCGCCGATTTGCTGCCGACAATTGTTTCACGGTGCAGGCATTTCCGGTTCAACCCGATTCCCGAAGACCGCCTGGAAGCATACCTGGTGGAAACACGGGGCGTGACGGGTGAAAAGGCCATGGTGGCCGCTTCCCTGGCGGGCGGAAGCATCGGACGCGCCCTTTCCATGGCCGGCGACACGTCGATTTTGGATCTTCGCAGACGCATCATCGAATGGATGGAAATTTTTTTCCGAAACCCGTCGGGGCAGGATTTATACTTTTCTGAAGCGATTGCAGCAGATAAAATAACCCTTGGCCTGGCCCTGGACATTATGAAATCATGGGTGCGTGATCTGGCCATCGCAAAACACCAACCGGACAAAATATACAACCGGGATTTCAAGGAAAGGTTGTTGGCCCTGTCGGAACAAGTGGACCCGGACCGGCTTGTTGAAAAGGCGGACGCCGTGTGGCAGGCCGAACGCGCGTTAAAGGCCAATGCAAACCCCCGGCTTGCGGTGGAAGCAATGCTGATGAAATTTGCCGGTTAACCGGTGCCGCCGCAAACCGTTTTTTTGCTTAACTATTTTAAATGACATAATATAGAAAAAAACATGATTAAAATAATCGGCATCCGGTTCAAACCGGCCGGAAAAATATACCATTTCAATTGCGGCGCTTACGTTCTGAAAGTGGGCGACAAGGTGCTCGTGGAAACCGAGCACGGCCTGGGGTTCGGCATTGTGACAACGCCGCCCGTCGCCATTGACCCGGACCAGTCCAGGCAGCCCCTGAAGAAAATCTATCGCCCGGCGACAGAAGATGATTTAAAGAAGCTTGAAGCCAATACACTGGCCGAAAACCAGGCCTATCAATACTGCAGCGAAAGTATAAAATCCCTTGACCTGGAGATGAACCTGTTTGCGGTGGAAAGCAATTTCGAAGGCAGCAAGCTGACCTTCTTTTTCACCGCCGACGGCCGGGTCGATTTCAGGAAACTGGTCAAGATGCTGGTCAAGCAGTTTCGAAGCAAAATTGAAATGCGGCAGGTGGGCATCCGGAACCAGGCCAAGATGTGCGGGGGAATCGGACGCTGCGGCCGCCAGCTCTGCTGCTCCTGCTTTTTGACCAAATTCGATCCCGTAACGATCAAAATGGCCAAAAAACAGGGCTTGTCCCTTAATCCCACAAAGATTTCAGGCGTTTGTGGCCGGCTCATGTGCTGCCTGACGTTTGAATATGATTATTATGACAAGGCCACCGGCACCTATCCGGGAAAGGCGGTTGCGACGAATGAAAAAGCAGAGCCCGGGATAAAAACCCACAGGCCTGCGAATCACAAACAGAAAATGGAAAAAACAAAATGACCGATCCTTTTTACATTACAACCCCGATCTATTACGTAAACGCCAAGCCCCACCTCGGGCATACCTATACGACCATCGCGACCGATGTCGCCCGCCGCTACCATGACATGCTGGGCGCGGAAACCTTCATGCTGACCGGAACGGACGAACACGGCGACAAGATTGTCAAGGCCGCGGAAAAAAACGGACAAAGCCCCAGGGAATATGCGGACCAGATCAGCCGACGATTTGCGGAACTGTGGCCCGAATTCAACATCCACTGCGATCATTTTATAAGGACGACGGATGCGTCCCATATTGCGGTTGTCATTGATATTCTTCAAAAAATCTATGACAAAGGCGATATTTACTACAGCGAATATGAAGGATTGTACTGCTTCGGGTGCGAACGCTTCTTCAATGAACGGGAACTCGTTGACGGCAAATGCCCCGATCACGGCACGCCCCCGGATGTCATCAAGGAATCCAACTATTTTTTCAAAATGAGCCGCTACCAGCAATGGCTGATCGATTCCCTCA